>CAYJOY010000147.1:0-5854 GCA_964371885.1 uncultured Lentimicrobiaceae bacterium
TTGTACCTACTGCCTATCTTGTCGGGAGCCATTGCCGACAGGTACGGTTACCGAAAAACGTTGTTTTTTGCTTTTATAGTGATGAGTATCGGCTATCTTTTCACTGGTTTTGCCACCTCTTACGGGATGGTATTTGCTAGTTTAATCCTAATGGCTACTGGTGCTGGCTTTTTCAAACCTATTATTTCTGGCACCATTGCCCGCGAAACCAACGAAAGCAACAGCTCGCTCGGCTTTGGTATCTTCTACTGGTCTATCAATCTAGGGGCGTTTCTATTCCCTCTTATATTAGTCCCTTACCTCAAAGAGTTCTCTTATACCTACATTTTCTTTATGGCAGCTGCCATTACTGGATTGCTCCTTTTCGTTAACTTTTTCCTATATAAAGAGCCCGCACGCCCTAAAACTGGAAAAAGCCTTGCCACGGTATTTAAAGAAATTGCACTTGTGCTCAAAGATGTACGTTTTGTAACCATGATTGTTATCTACTCTGGGTTTTGGATTCTCTACTTCCAAATGTTCGATTCGGTACTTTGGTACTTAAACGACAAGCTAGACATGAGCGCTGTGAATGTGCAAGTGAACCGTTTTCTTTCCCTCTTTGTGGAAAATCCTACGTGGAGTTTTAGTGCAGAGCACGTTACCGTAGTTAATGCGGGGGCTATTATTTTGTTACAACTGGTAATATCGGCTATAATGAGCAAACGAAAAGCACTCCCAACCATGATTTCGGGCGTTATTCTCGGGTCGCTCGGCATGTTACTGCTCGCTTTCTTCACTAACCCATGGATATTCATACTCGGACTGTTCATATTCTCGATTGGTGAAATGACAGCACACCCAAAGTTTATTGCCTACATTGGCGAAATTGCCCCTCCCGATAAAAAAGCGCTATATCTCGGATACTCATTCCTTTACGGAGTAATAGGCAGCGGTATTGGAGGGATATTAGGAGCTACGCTTTACGTTAACCTCATCGAAAAACAAGATAAAGCTACCACCTTCTGGCTCATTTTCGTTGCCATTGGACTACTCACCGCTGTAGGGCTGTTGCTATACGACCGATTCGTTAACCCTAATAGAAAACGCTAATTTTTTACATGTTATATTTCATTACGTAAAAATTACGGGTGCTTTTTTTGATCGTTATCCTCCCAGAATTCATTCCCCATAAGATCAACTTCTCCCGAACGTCCATTAAGTTCTACCGTAGCTATCCCTTTCTCGTATTGGAGAGTATCATATTGAGGTGCCACCACAAACTCGCCACAATAGTTCACAATTCCCCAACGGCCATCATCGCCTTGCGCCGCTTCCCAATGATACAGCTGTTGCGCCTCTTCCGGCAAAGAGGTGTCATACGCGTCGTCATTACAATACCAATTGTACCTACATCTGTTTATCATGTTCGTTGCACAACAAACACCAATGCTTTTTAAAGTAATGCGGAAAGCAAGACACTCCATTTTTTCTCCATGGGTCAATTTTAACTTTGCTGCTAACTCCGAATAGCCTAATTGTTGCGCCATCAAATAATATTCACGATATTGATTCACAGCCATTTTATAATGGAACGACGCTTTAAAACGGTCAACATCTTCTAGATTATTAACGAGAAAACATTCATGTTCACGCTGCAATCCCTTGTGGTAACACGTTATAGCCATCTTGGCATCGCCTAGCTCCATGCAAAGATCACCTAATTTACGATAATAATCGCCGAAAGTCTCTCGATGGCGCAAATACATCAGCTCACTTTTCTCATCCGGAGACGTATCCCGATCCAATGACCTGGCTATACGATTGATATAGTAGTGAACATCTACGTAGGCATGATGAAACAAACGGTAATATCTTCCTAAACGTTCTGCTTGCCCTAACGTGTAAATAATTAAATCATCTCCTTTTACAGAGAATAAAAGATTTTCGGGGGTAAAAACGGTGCCATTCATAAGTGTGCTTTTTATCAAATTAATACAATTTTTCGTTGCGAAGAATCTCTCATACGACCTCTCGTACAAGAATAACACTTCGTTTTGTAATTTTTTTGATAAAAAGTTGCTAAAAATCCGTAAGGATAAGCGACGGCAAAAGTACAACTTTTTTTGAATATAATGTTAGGTGCAAAAAATAAGTTCGGAAAAATCATTTTTTTTTTGATTTTTCCGAACTTAAAAATCAGAACAACATCTTTCCCTAAGAAAATACATGTTGTTTTTTGAGATGAAAATTACCAACCTCTAATTTTTACTCCCTACAAAGTAATCCTCTTTTTCGTCGAAAAGGATGTTAAAAGTGGTCATGCTGCCGTAGCAGCGGGTAATATATTGCTGTAGATTCACTTTCTCTTCATCGGTAAGCGACTTGTGGCTATTAATATTTTGCTCTAATACACGGAGGCGGTCGCGCATCATTACTATTTTATGAAAAAAAGCATCTATCGATATCTCTTTAGGTTTTAAATCGGGATTGAAAGGTTGCAAACTCATGGTGCCACCCACCCATTTTTTGCCCAACTCTACAGTATACTGAATGGCGTTGTAACGATCGAGAACATGCGATAACATTTTCTCCACCTCGCGAAGATCCACCTTTGGCTGGTTATCTTCTATAATACTAGGTTCTATTACCTCAAAATCTGCCTTTAGTTTCGAGAATTCTAACTCTCCGCCACGTACAAAAATGGCGCGAAACGTGAGGGTGTCGTTTTTACTGATAATCCCTTCACCATAGTTAGCATGGTTAATTCTTGTTCCTACATTAAATTGATCTTCCATAATTTTTTTGTTTAATTCTATAATTTTTTATTAATCTTTTAAGCAAGCCAACGGCACTACCTTCACCCCATCTTCGCGGGTATAGGCAATTTGTCCGCCTGTAATTACCATTAACAAGTCGGGCTCGCGCAATGTTCCTTGCTCCCTTTTTTGATTAGATTCTATAATTAATTGTTTTATTTTTAAAAGGTGCTCAGCCCCCTTTTCTATTTCATAACTTCCTAGTTTAAATTCAATTAAAGCGTATCTTCCATCCGATAAATGTAAGACGGCATCTGCTTCAAGCCCAGTACGATCGCGATAATGGGAGATGCTACCTCCTAAAGCTTGCGAATAAATCCGTAAATCGCGTATACACATACACTCAAATATGAATCCAAAAGTTTTAAGATCTTGTTCTAATACTTTTGGTGATAATCCTAATGCGGCAACTGCAATGGAAGGGTCTACAAAACAACGTTTTTTAGTGGCTCTTATCACAGTAGCTGAGCGAATGGCGGGCGACCACGCTGCCACATCATCAATCACAAATAATTTTTCTAGCACTCCAACGTAATCATCAAAAGTTTTAATAGTGGTACTTTCAAATTCAACAGTTACATCGGAAAGCATGCTCGTTTTTTTGGCAATAGTACACAAGTTTCGTGCATACGAACGGAGTATTTGAGCAGCTAATGCGCTATTTCTCTTAGTATTATCAAATCGCGAAATATCCTCCTTCCCAATTACCTCTACATAATCTTTGGCTATTAACAGCTGTGCCTCCTCACTCATTTGAGAAAGTGCTGCAGGCCAACCGCCCCTACACGCTGCAAAAATAAGTTGCTCTATAGTTAAGCTAGAAGCAATGCCATCAATGTCAAGTGTTGTATTATTAAAAATAGCATCAAGAGAAATAGCGCCATTCGATTCTTGCGATTCGTATAAGCTCATAGGATACATAGAAATTGTGGTAATTCTACCCGTTCCTGTATGCATTATTTCATCACTCTCTACCACTGTCGAGCCTGTTAAAATAAACTGCCCTTTCTGTTGTCGTTCATCAACGGCATGGCGTACGGCATCCCACAACACTGGTGCAACCTGCCACTCGTCTAATAACCGTGGCGCTTCCCCTTTTAAAAGAATAGAGGGTTTTGTACGTGCCGTGGCCAAATATCCCTCGCGCGTATCAGGATCTTGCATCTTTACATAACTGGCAGCATGCTCTAAAGCAGTAGTGGTTTTCCCACACCATTTTGGCCCCTTAATTTGAACCGCGCCAAAAGCCTCCAGTCGCAATGGTAATAACCTATCAGCTATCCTTGTTAAATATTTTTCCTTCATACTATATCATTAAAAAAGAAAACTCTTCTGAAATATGGCAACAAAATTAAAGAAAAATTCTTAGCAATAAGAAAAATTTATTTGTAAATGTTTTCACATCATAATTAGTTGAATTTGTTTATTTTAAAAATATAAAATGGAATATAGAATACGCTATTACCAGTTTTTGATAAGTTTCATTACCAGTTTTTGATGCGTTTCATTACCAGTTTTTGATAAGTTTCATTACCAGTTTTTGATGAGCTAAGCTAGAAAATAGCGAAATATTCCTTATCCGCGAACAAAGTGCGCCATCTCTTCAGGCAGCACCAACGAGAGCTCTACCAGCCCTGCTATCTCGCCATCTTTATACCACGGCGCTTGATAAATCATTTTTTTAAGCCCATTTTTTTCAATCGTATACGCATTTTTTTCGCCTGTGGCCAATAGTTCCTTTATTTTTTCTACGGCATGCGGAGGATGGCAATCAAACAACGACTTCCCAATGAGCTCCTCGTTTTCACTTTTTAAAAAAGTTGCTTTCGATTTTTCATTCATATATATGATGATGCCTTCTGTATTGCAAGCTGTTACTGCAAATGGAATTTCTTTCAAAAGTTCTTCTGTAATCATTATTTCACTGTTTAAGATAAGGAATGAAAACGTTTTAAATGCCCTAAAAGTATGATAAAGTGTTGCAATAGTCATATTTATGAGCAATTTATTAAAATATACTATGGAATTCGTTCATAAGATGCGGCAATGCCATGAGTAAAATGATAGATTAAAGAAAAAGCCTCTAAAAAATACCAACAATTAAGGATGGTTTTACGCTATTAATAACGGTAGTTTCGCGCCCTAGAACAGCTAAAAAAACTTCATGCTCGCACGATAGCGTTGCGAGCGTTGAGCAATGACTGGGAAATATAGTAAAAATGAAGAAGATACAATTTTTATCGCAAGCCAAAGCGTTTTTAATGACAGAATATGGCAAAGAAAAAGGGATGGCTATTTATAATAGCGCATGTGCACGATACCAAGAACTCTGCCTTGAAAATGGAGAGGAGCCCAAAGCCATGTACATGCACACCCGTGTTAAAATTTATCCTTGTATTGCTACACTCGATGCGCAAATCTTTCACCAAGTTTCCAGAGAAGATGCGCTACAGCTTATGTTCAACTTTATTAAATGGCGAAGTGACAACATGGCTAAAGTGGTGAAAAACATATTGAAAATACCGTTTTTGTATAAAAAAGTGCCCGTTTTCTTTGGCAATATGACAAAAAAGAAATTTGGAACAGCGGCAAAATTCGACGCCGTTTTTCATGAAATATCAAATAAAGAGATGCGCTTCGATATGACCCAATGCCCTTATTTCGATATTTGTAAAAAGTATGGGTACCCAGAAATAACCAAAGCCTTTTGCAGAGGCGATGATATTCTATACGGAAACATGCACCCAAAACTACAGTGGCATAGAACCAAAACAATTGGCGACGGTGATGAACTTTGTGATTTTAGAATAACTGTAATACGATGATGAATTAAACCACGTTTTAGTATGCGAAACCACAAACAATTTTGGAATTTTGTAGCCCCCTACTACCATCGTTTTATGCGCAATAACATTGAAGTGTATGGCCAGAGTTGTCACCATATTCAAAAACACCTCAATGGCAACATGCGTGTATTGGAACTTGCTTGTGGTACGGGAGAGTTTACCCATTTCCTTGCAGGAACGGTACACGAGTGGGTAGCCACCGATTATTCT
>CAYJOY010000148.1:0-1476 GCA_964371885.1 uncultured Lentimicrobiaceae bacterium
TTATTGCTTGAAATCAGCATTAAATTAATTAAAAATTAGAATTTTGTTGCGTTTGCAACTTGAATTCAGCAGTTCTTTTCACCCGATACATATTGATGGAATACATATTTTAGACCAAGATGATACTAATATCTTGTTAGCTCCAACAAATGAAAATAAATAATAATAAAATGAAAATAATTGACAGCGAAAAAAGAGAAGAGATAGAAAATTTAACACTTTTACTCACAGCTTCGGAAGCATCGGAGTTAAAAGATGAATTGGAACGATTACTCCGCAATCATTCTCAAAACATGAACGACCATGGACATGTACCAGATGAAAATTTTGAAAAAGAGATTACTGTGGCTATTTATGGAAGTAAAAATGATAATTTTGTAAAATAGTTGCAGGATTTAATAAATGTTTAACATGTACCCCTCCAGTATTTTGCCAAAATATGCCTTAAGGAAAAAATATGAATGTCTTTTCCTTTTCTCAGATACAGAAGTGTATCGTAATGATAATTTTAATTCTTCTATTCAGAACTATTCGCATGAAGTAGGTGGCACTGAGATAACTGTTGATGTAATGAATTTTAAAGAAATAAAAGAGTACAGAAAATTTGCAATAACCAATATAAAAAACACCGAGAAAAAATCTCTATCACTCTTATCTGAAATAATACTTATAGACGATCAGTCTATTGAAGACTTGTTAGGTGATTACTATATATATGATGAGACTAATCAATGGGAGTTTTTTGTGTCAACAATCATGGAAACAGCCATTTTCGGATGTAACAAAAACAGTATTGATGCCTTTTTCAAATATTTTGACCCTTACAATGAAATAAGCATAGAAGAAAAATTAAAAGACATATATGACTGCTTTCGTTTAAAAATGAAGGAAATCTTTTTATCAACACATTAAATAAAGAGCATGAATGGACTTTGCGATAAAAATACTAAATTCAAAAAACAAACAAATCTCTAAAAATGCATTTGGGTAAAACTTTGCCAACAAAATTAGAAAGAGATAAATATTTAAAGATAGATAATGAATTTTTATGTTTACAGATTAGAGTTGAGTTTCAAGATAAACGCAATTGAAGATAAAATATCTGAGTACTTAGGGTTAGATGGTGTAATAGATAGCGATAAATGGCTGTTTGATGGGAAGAATCTTGCAAGTGATGACGAATGGATCGACTATATTTCAGTATATCACGAGGCCATTTTAAAAAACAAAAAGAAAATAGTGGAAGCGTATGGAGATTTTGAAGTTACCATTTGGATATATCACGAATATGCGCATCGCAAATGTAATATTACATTTTCACCTAAGACGCTATTGCAACTTGCTGAGCTAGGATGTGGATTGTGTATATCTTGTTGGGAAAAGGATAGCGTTTTATGCCAATGCTGAATTCTATATATTGGATATTGTACACGCTTTGTAGTACACAGCACGCCACAGCATAATGCTAAGTAGCTA
>CAYJOY010000148.1:1507-5550 GCA_964371885.1 uncultured Lentimicrobiaceae bacterium
GGTGAAGAGGTGTTTGCTGATGGTGGGAAAGTTGGGTTAAGGTTTTCTTTTTTCATTTACATGGGAATGGAAAAAGAGCCACAGCAGTACTGTGGCTCTTAAAATTACTTTGTTTGTCGTTTGTTTTTTACCATTTACTAGGCTCAGTATCTAGCTGGCGAAGTAATTCTTTTACAGCTGCTTCCAATTGCTCGTCTTTACCTTCCATTAATTTTTCTGGAGTGTTGGCAATCTTTACATCAGGTTCTAGCTGTAAGTTTTCAAGATATTCACCCTCTATGGTTTTGTAACCCACCACAGGAATTCCGAAGTACATGGTGGCATCTTGTAATGTTTCCCAATTTACACTGGTCATAGTTCCAGGCACAGGCATACCCACTAGCGAGCCCATGTTTTTGTATTTATACACCCATGGTGTTCCGTGTGCGTTCGAATAGTTGGCTTCACCAATAAGCATAATAGAACGTTTGTTATATCTTCTCGATGGCATGTCGCAGTAGTGCTCGCCGCGTACAGTTTGCTCTAGGTATTTTTCGCCACTAAACAAAATTTCAATGTCCTCGTGAAGTCGTCCGCCACCATTAAATCTTGTGTCGATAACCACACCGTCGTATTGGTTATATTTCCCTAATATATCGTTATATATAGTACGATAGCTGGCGTCGCCCATACTGCGAATGTGTACATAACCTAAACGACCACCCGATAAACGCTCGGTCTCTTCCTTGCGAGAATCTACCCAACGATTGTATAAACTGTTCTGAATAGCACCCAAAGTAACTGGCTCAATTACCTCTTCCCAACGCTCTTTAGTAGCTGGATCGTAAATGGTAATTAGTGTTCTTTTACCCGCTTTTTTGTTGAGTAATGGGTAGTAATCTTCCCCTTGTTTAATCTCTTTTCCATCAATTTTCTCAATAACCATCCCTTTTTTCAATTTCGATGATTTTTTGTCGAAAGGAGAGTTTTCTATAATCTCATCAACCATAAGTCCATCTTCATTATAAGAAAGGTCATAAATAAGCCCAAGATTAGCCGTAACATCGGCCCCTTTTTTGCTAGGTGCGCGGTATCCCGAACCCGTATGCGATACGTTTAATTCGCCCAAAATCTCACTTAACATTTCAGAAAAATCGTAGTTATTGTTGATATGAGGAAGGAATGGAGCATACTCTTTTTTTAATTTTGGAAGGTTAACGCCGTGATAGTCTTCTTTGTAGAAGCGTTTGGTTTGTTGTAAGAATACGTGGTTAAACATATATTCGCGTTCTTCGGCAAGGTTCATGGTAAACGATGCTGAAGTAGCAATTGGTGTTGTTTTTAAGCCGCTCATCGCAATTTTCATCGTTTTTCTACCTAAAACATATAATGTTTTTCCATCTTCTGTAAATTGTAGCGAGGCATAACCAGTCCCTTTTTTTACTACTTTCATCCCTTTGGTCTTAAGGTCTAGTTCCCATAGGTCGTAGTCGCTTTTTTCGTACGAAGCGGTGAAATATAATTTTTTCCCATCGTTGGTAATGGCTGCACTGGCCATGTTTGCCGACATAGGGGTAAGGCGCATAATCCTTTCGTCAATATTGTCGAAATCAATCTCAATTGTCTCTTCTTCGTCTTCTTTGTCGTCATCCTTTTTCTCCTCTTTTTTCTCTTTCTCCTCCTCTTTTTCGCCCTCTTTCTCTAACTCTTCCATCCGTTTTTTCTCTTTTTTCAAAAGGTCAGCCTCTTCTTTTGAAAGTCTGAACTCGTCGTACGCCTCTTGGTTTAAGAAGGCAATAAATACGTCGTCTTGGCTTCCCCACGATGCGTGCGAACGCATGCCGTATCGGTTAGAAATGAATAAGATAGCATTGCCATCCATTACCCATTCTGGAGAAACATCCATATATCCCGAACTGGTAATATTGTGGAATGCCTTGCCATCTACTGCCGAAACAATGGCAATGTCAGAATAAGGGGCACGTTTGTTAGTAGAGAGGCTCACCGCAAACCATTTACAATCGGGCGACCATTTAAAGTCGAAACCGTAATGGTCGTTAGAAACGTGAAGCGATCCATCCATAATTTCGCGAGTCTTTTTAGTTTCTATATTATACACCATCAATTTTCTTCTCTCTTCTAGGAAGGCTATCTCTTTACCATCTGGTGAGAATTGAGGGGCAATACGCTCTTTTTGGGTGTCATTAATCAATAGTTCTTCATTAATAAGGGTAGCGTTAGCAAAGTTAACCTCTTCGTCGCGTTGCATGGTAGCTTTGTAAATGTTCCATTGGCCGCTGCGCTCGCTAGCAAATACAATGGTGCGTCCATCTGGAGAAATGGTAATGGCTCTTTCCGCCTCTGCTGTTTCCGTAATTTGTTTGGTGGTAGCATACTCGTCGGTAGTGGCAAAAACTTCGCCACGCGCCGTGAATATAACCTGCGAACCATCAGGAGTGATAATAATTTCGCTCGGGGTTCCCGAAATAGTGCTGTTTTGGTCGGTAGCTTGGTCGTTGCTAATAGTAATGTTAACACGTACAGGCTTTTCTCCTACTTTCATCGTGTATATTTCGCCTCTATAACCAAAGCATATTGTTCCATTTTGTGCTTGCGATAAAAAGCGTACAGGGTGGTCTTCGTTAAATGTGGTGAGCGGTTGTGGTTGCTCCATATTGTTTTGGTCGGCAAGGTATACATTGAAATCGCCGCCGTTGCGCTCACTTAAAAACAATACTTTACCATCGGGTGTATAGATAGGGTTTCTGTCTTCACCTACGTTTGTGGTTAATTGTTTGTGAGTTTTAGTGTTAGCATCGTATAAGAATAGGTTTCGCGCCACACTCGATACATGGTGCTTTCTCCAATTGTTTTCGCTACCAGTTCTGTTTTCGTAGATGAATGAGCCATCAGTACCTACGAATGTCATATTCATAACAGGGTTTTCTAGTACTTGTGTGGGGCGCCCTCCCGCTACAGGAATAGCATAAAGTTCCGAAATCCAACCCGAAGGGAATTGTACGTTACTAGCACTTTTTTGCATATACGTAGCGTAATAAATGTTTTTACCATCAGGAGAGAATGCTAATGGCATTTCACTTCCCGAATAGGTAGTTACCCTTTTCGCTTCGCCGCCACTAATAGCAACAGTGTAAATGTCGAAATTGCCATTTCTGTTGGTAGCAAACGCCACTGTTTTGCCATCTGGAGAGAATATGGGGGCATATTCGTAATCGGTGGTAGTGGTAAGCTGGTGTGCTTCGCCACCGGCTGCTGGCACTACGTAAATATCGCCCTTGTAGCTAAAGGCAATATGGTCGCCTGTTGGCGAAATAGTGTTGTAACGCATCCATAACGGATTGGCATTAAGTGTTATTGCAAAGAAAATTGCAATAACTGAGATGATTGTTTTTTTCATTTTTTTTAATGTTTATTGTTTTATATTTCGTTTGTTTTTCCTAATATTTCGTTGTTTAATTCTATAAACTCGAAGTTAGTGCCAAATAGTCCTGAGCTATTTAAGTGTAATTTCTCTCGAACAGAATTTATGGCTAATTCAGATTGGTCAATCCCTATCCAGCTACGGCCGTTTATGGCAGCAGATTTAAGCGTTGTTCCACTTCCACAAAAACAATCCAAAACAATGCTGTCTGAATTAGAAGATGTCTTAACAATTCTATGGATAAGGTCTAAGTTTTTTTCGGTTGGATATACTGGATATTGTGGGTCTTTATATTCTGTCCAAATATCTTGAACACGCTTCCCTGTTCTCTCTTCTGCATATACAATCTTTCTTGGATTTCCATTTTTCGACCATTCTATCAACCCTTCTTGATCCCATGCTTCCATTGTTGCGACATCGGTCCTCCAATGCCGCCCCTCAGGTGGGTACATCCCTTTAAATTGTTTAGGGCTACCCGTTTCACTAGGTGCATGAATTGGAACAGTAGTATACCTTCTCCCTCTAGCATCAATTTTTGGAAATAATTTTTCGATGTCGCTTTCACTGTACGCCTCTTTAGGTTCGTTCCAGATAGGCTTGTCGGTTTTCGAATAGAACAGTA
>CAYJOY010000148.1:5560-5828 GCA_964371885.1 uncultured Lentimicrobiaceae bacterium
AATATTGCCATAACCAGTGCGTTTGAATTTTTTGGGATTACATTTAACTCTTGTAATATCATTCCTAAAGTTATTTATTCCAAAAACTTCATCCATCATTACTTTTACATAATGACCTATTTTATAATCAGTATGAAGATAAATCGATCCTTTGTCAGATAACAATTCTTTTATCAACCAAAGTCGTTCTTTTATAAATTCAATAAAATCGTTTCCTAATAGTTTGTCGGTATATGCAATTGATCCGTTCTTGCTATTACTAATGGTA
>CAYJOY010000149.1:0-5780 GCA_964371885.1 uncultured Lentimicrobiaceae bacterium
TTAAATAGAGGGGCTACGCTTCTGAAAGCGTACGGCTCTTATACTAAAGAAGAAAAGGATGTACTACTGGTAATTGCTCACCGCGAAGACAGGCTTAAGATTGTGAGAATTATTAAAGAGATTGATGAATCGGCATTTATTACCATTAACAAAACGAGTGGTGTATTTGGTAAAAACTTTGATAAGTTGAGGATATAATGCCTCGTTGTTAGAGCTATCACTCTCTTTCTAAAATAGCTTGTTAAGTCATTTTAATTTTATTTCTGTTGGCAAAAGAAATCATGATTTTGCTACTATTTCTTTTTTTTAAGAAAAAAAACTCCTTTGTCAATATAAAACAGAAAATGTATAATTGAGCAATAGTGCAAAGTTTGATTATATAAGCGTAAAGCGTGCACTGTGCGATTTAATAGAGAGGGGGGGGGACTAGGACTTTATGCTAATGATATAGCGCATTATATGGGCTTCGGAAAAAGAAAAAAGCCAGTAAGTAAAACTTACTGGCTTTCAAAGTTTGGTGCGGATGAAGGGACTCGAACCCCCACGCCTCTCGACATTAGATCCTAAGTCTAACGCGGCTACCAATTACGCCACATCCGCGGTTGGTGGTGCTGGACAGAATTGAACTGCCGACACACGGATTTTCAGTCCGTTGCTCTACCAACTGAGCTACAGCACCGCGCGTTGTTTTGAGGCTGCAAAAATACAAATAATATCATTCAAAACATCATATTACCCATTTTTTTTTAATATTTTTTTTACTGTATTGATATTTAGTGTTTTAAAATTGTATAAATATTGAAAATCGTACGAAAAAAGTGAAAATAATCTGTTTTTTTTCACATGTTGCCCATTGGTTTTGGATGGATTTTGGAAGAAATTGTTTTTTTAGTGCAAATTTTACCTCCTAATTCACCTAGAAAATATCGAAAATTTTAAAGAAAAAATATCGAATAAAGATGGGTAACAGAGATTCTTTGTCCATATTAATTATTATCATAAAATCGATGGCGAATTATTAGATGTTCTCATATATTAATAAAAAAAAATGGACCACAAATCTATCGCTAAAATTTAATTTAAAAGAATATAATAAATTCTTTTTTTAACGTTAGTAAAAAATATGTATAAAACAACTACTTTTATTCTATTTTTCTTTTTTTTAGTAGTATCTGTTTCGGCACAACCAACAGAATCGTTGCAGTATACCCGTTATACCTATCCCGACGGTACTTTATCGAGCGAGGGTAATCTTTTAAATGGGAAGCCTGAAGGTTTTTGGAAATCGTACCACCCCAACGGAAAGCTAGCTAGCGAAGGGTATAGAAGAAATTTTGAACTCGATAGCACCTGGTTTTTTTACAACGAAAAAGGGGAAAAGAACCTCGAAATAAACTATAGCTTAGGGAAGAAAGATGGAAAACGGATTCAATATTTTAAGAAAGAATATGTTGTAGAATATTGGAAATTAGATACTTTACATAAATTTGTTGCCACTTATTTCACCGATGGGAAATTGAAGAAAATGACCCCCATTGTAGATGGGAAACCCCATGGAATGGAAAAAGAGTATAATAAAGATTCGTTAATTATTACTGTTACCCAATACTATAAAGGACAGTTAGTTCGACGCGAATCTATTAACAGGATTGACCAATTTGACTATAAACAGGGACCGTGGAAGTATTTTTGGCCTAATGGTAATTTGCAGCAGGAGGGGAATTATTCGAACAACAAAAAGCATGGCTATTTTAAGTACTATGATGAAGAGGGGCAGTTTTTAAGTGTAGAAAAGTGGGAAAATGGAGAATTGGTGGAAGATGCTCCAGAAACTAAGGCATTGGAGAAGAAAACCGCCTATCATCCTAATGGGCAACCCTCTATTGTGGCTACCTATTATAAAGATATTCCAGAAGGGATCCGTCGTGAGTACGATTCGTTGGGTAACATTATTAAAGGATACATATTTAAGCATGGTTTTTTAAGATATGAAGGGATTACCGATGCTAACGGTTTACGACAAGGGGTGTGGAAGGAGTTTTATGAATCGGGCGAACTCAAATCGAAAGGAGAATACAAAAACTCTGTTATGGTGGGTAAGTGGAACTACTATTTTACCAATGGCGACATTGAAATTACAGGAAAGTACAATAACAAAGGACGAAAAATTGGGGAGTGGGTTTGGTATTATCCCAATAGAGAGGAACTCATGGTGGAGAACTGGGCGAATGGGAAATTGGAAGGCGACTACTTTGAATATAGCGAAGAGGGCGATACTATTACCAGTGGGGTCTATTATATGGGTTTAGAAGATGGTGAATGGTACTACAATAACAGTGGCACCATCGAAATAGGGACCTACTACGAAGGGATGCGAATAGAGAATTGGAAAGTATGGTTTCCTAATGGAAAGGTAGCATTTGATATGAACTACGATCAAGACTTATACGATGGGAAATATACTGCTTATTGGGATAATGGTCGTATTAAAATTTCCGGAAAATATGAGAGCGGCACCCCTATCGGGACGTGGGTAAGATATGATGAAGAGGGAAATCCCGTAATGACTACCATCTACAAAGATGGGCGCGAAATACAATGGAACGATTATAAAGTAACTCATGAATAAATTTTATTATACCTTTTTTCTCCTAACTATCTTTTTATCCCTTAAAGCACAAAACACATCAGTAACTGTAACTTACCAAGAAGTTCCTCCTGATACCACTGTTGCAGTAGGCTATATAGATACTCTTTTAACCGACTCTATTGCAACGATTCACCCAATAGACTCGCTGCAAGAAACATGTTAAAGTAAAGATTCAGTACCTCCCATTGACTCTCTTTATGCGTGTATAGATAGGAAATACGACTCGCTGCTCAATACTCAAATGGACACTTTGCTCCATAGTTGGTACATTAAGATGTTAGATTCGGCCACTGTGCAGCGTGCTATTGCCGATACTTCCAATTTTACAACTACCCAATTGAACGATTCGGTTATCATTCAAAATTTACAAACATTATATTCAGCCATTCCGTTGGCCTACAACCCTACCGTTAAAAAGCGGTTGGAGCGTTATTTAGTAAAATGGAAAAGTAGGACGGGGATCTTAATGGGATTAGGGGAGTTTTACTATCCGTGGATGCGAGAAATTTTCGATAAATATGGTGTTCCAGAGGAGTTGATCTACTTAACCATTGTAGAGTCGGCACTTAATCCAACGGCGGTATCGCACGCTGGAGCCACTGGTATTTGGCAGTTTATGCACCGCACGGGCAAGGCGTACCAATTGGAGGTAAATACTTTCATCGATGACCGTCGCGACCCTCACAAAGCCACCGACGCAGCTGCACGACACCTTCGGGATCTGTATAATATTTTTGGCGACTGGGGATTGGCCATTGCAGCCTACAATAGTGGATCGGGAAATGTGCGAAAAGCTATTGCACGATCGGGGGGAAAACAAGACTTCTGGTCTATAAAACCCTACCTCCCACGTGAAACCCAAAACTACTTTCCTGCCTTTATTGCAGCCTATTATACCGCAGAGTTTTATCACGAATATGGGATAGAGAAAGCCCCTTCTACCCTACCCCTTACAATAGATACTATTATGATTACCCGAGAATTACACTTCGAACAAATTGCCGATGTGCTCTGTATTGATATGGCCGAAATAACAGCCCTAAACCCACAATATAAAAAGAGTGTAATTCCTGCATACAACAAACCGCTGCCCCTACGTTTGCAAACAAGCGATGCACTCCGCTATATACAACATGCCGACTCTATTCATAGATACGATTATACCGCATACTTTGAACCTATTAAAATCCACGAATCGTTCTTTAAAAATCAAAATGTGGATATGAGCAATTATACAGAAATATACCACTACGTGAAAAAGGGGGAAACACTAGGAGGAATTGCCCAACGTTTCGATCTGTCGGTAAGTGAGTTAAAGAAAATGAACAATCTATCATCTAGCTTCCTCAAAATAAAGCAAAAACTGCTAGTAGGTTACGAGTATACCCCAAAGAAAAATAGTGCCACTGCAAAACAAGATGTTAACCATAGATTGGTAAAATATAAAGATAGCAACGAAATTTCGGGCGACTACATTATACACACAGTAAAAAGTGGCGATTTATTAGGCAGCATTGCTGCTAAATATGGCGTTTCGGTAAAGCGTATTGCAGCTGTTAATAACATTAAAAATGTACACGCGTTGAAGATAGGACAACGACTTAAAATTCCTAACTAATAACTTCTACAATATAAAATACTGGTACTTATTAATGGGCACAATGGCAACATGTAATAATTGGTTGCCCGTCGATTGATATGTCTGATATTTTACAAGCCGCAAGTTGTTCTATTAAGCTGGCGAACTCTAAGCTGTTTTTAGGAAGCGCGTACCGTTTACATTTTTTTCGTGCCATGGAGCGCGATATATTTTTCGATTTTTCGGCCTTAAACAACAACTGATTCGATTTGTAATTTTCGAGAATACTACTTATCTCTTCTATGGCTTCTGCCACCTCTTCGTTGAGCGGTGCCCCGTTAATGCAAAACTGAGTTTGGTTAATCTGTTCAATGTCATAGCCCAATAGTAGTAGTTCTGGTTTCAATTCAAGGGCGAGTTCGGCATTGGCTGGCGATAACGTTATGGTTTCGGGAAACAATGTTTGTTGTACTGCAATAGGTGCACTTTCTAATGCGTTTACGCAGCGCTCAAACAATATTCTCTCCCATGCCAACTCATTGTTAATAAATACTAACTGTTGGTTAAGTGTGGTTACAATATATTTCCCTTTTACACATAAGAACAGTGCATCGGGTTGAGGGAGCTTTTCCGAAAATGGTGATTCGGGACACAAGTTTAATTGAAAATCGGAAGTTTCATCGTTCATAGAGCTCTCCAGCGCAATCGATTCGCGTTGCACATTGTCGAGCATTTGGCTCCATTTTGCAAAATCTTGGCTGTGAGATGCTGGCGCTTGATGTGAGGAGTAACCTCTTCCACCACCCTTACTGCTGTTGTTGGTGGCTGGCACTAAATCGAACGGGTTAAAATCTGGATTTTGTTGAATAGTAGGTGGCATTACCTCCATCCCCTCTTTATGTTCAACCGTACTAAGCTCGTTGTAGGTGTCGAAATCGAACTGGGCGTTTAGCGACATAGAGCCGATAGACTTACGGACTGCAGCATTTAAGAAGCCGAATAGTACTTTATCTTCTTGAAACTTAACCTCTGTTTTGGTAGGGCTAATGTTAAAATCGACCATGGCAGGGTCTATCTCTATTTGGATAAAAAAAGCGGGCTTATTACCATCTGGAATGAGCTCTTGATACACTTTTTCGACCGCATAGCGCAGCAAGTAATAGGATATATACCTTTGGTTTACAAATATATATTGGTTGTTTTTTTTCTTTTTTGTATTTTCTGGTTTTGAGATATATCCCGATATTCTTATATTTTCTGTTATTTGTTCAACTGGGAAAAGTTGATTGTTTTGTTGATTTCCAAATATGGCACAGATACGTTGTTTGAAATTAGCAGCTGGCAGTTGGAGTAGCATTTTCCCATTATGGTAAAAAGAGAAAGCTACATCGTGATGAATGAGTGCCACACGATAGAGTTCCTCTTCTATATGCGAGAACTCTATGTTATCGGATTTCAAGAAATTGCGTCGTGCTGGTACATTGTAGAATAGGTTTTTCACGGCGAAGCTAGTGCCGTCGGGGGTAACATCGAGGGTGTGATCTTTTACCT
>CAYJOY010000150.1:0-5485 GCA_964371885.1 uncultured Lentimicrobiaceae bacterium
TGCTATAGCTCAATCAGAAGAATATGACGACCCTTGCATTCAAGAGGTGGAAAAATCATTACAAAAATCTTTCGAAAAAGCACGTTCCCTACAACGAGATGGGAAGAAAGCGGAGGCAATTGCCTTGTATCAAAGCATTTTAGAAGAGAAAGAGGACTACCTAGAGGTACACTATTATTTAGGAATGGCATACTACTTCCCTATTGAAATTGCTAAGTTTTACCTCGACGAAAGGCAACATAAGCCAGAAGAGGCTATCTATCATTTTCGAAAAATTAATGAAACTTGTATCGATTTTAAATTCGAACATAACCTTTATGCTGCCCGCTTAGCCTATCTTACAAAATCGTATAAAGATGCGATAGAATTTGCAGAATTATGTCTCGATAACCCTGATATGATGCCGAAGCTAGATCAATTGGATGAGGCTGAAATGATTGTTAAAAAATCTAAATTTTTCGATAAAATATACAACAATCCCGTCCATTTTGATCCGTCGCCAGTTTCGGGCATTTCCACTGAACACGATGAGTACCTAGGGAAAACTTCGCCTGATGGTTCGCAATTTTATTTTACCAGAAGAAAAGATGTAAAATTACAAAACAACTTTGGTAGTGAGACCAAATCGATGGAGTTTTTTACTATTAGTACGAGCACCGACAACAAATTATATACAATGGGCGAGCCCCTTCCCCACCCGTTTAATGTTTCGAGTAATGAAGGCTCGCCTACGGTAAACCTGACCAACGACCTCCTCATTTTCGCCCGTATGACACCGGTAAAAATACAAGGAAGTAATTATCCTAACTACGATCTTTACTATTCTCAATATATTGACAATGAATGGGCAACACCAGAAACGTTAGGAAGTTTAGTCAATACACCCGACTACTGGGAGTCGCAACCCTCATTAAACTCTGAGGGTAATATGCTCTATTTCTCGAGCGACAGGCCTGGTGGATATGGAGGAGCAGATATCTGGTATACCGAAAGAGGGGAAAATGGGACATGGGAAAAGCCTGTAAATGCTGGCCCCATCATCAATACAAAAGGGAACGAGCGTTCCCCATTCTTACACAGCGATAGTAAGACTCTTTACTTTTCATCATCAGGGCATGAAGGATTGGGAGGGATGGATATTTTTTACTCTAAAATGGATAATGAAAGGTGGCAAACACCTCAAAATATTGGCTATCCTATTAACACAGAAAACGATGATGTTGATTTTTTTGTGTCGTTAAATGGGCGAACGGGCTATTACTCATCGAATAAGGTGGGCAATAAAGACTGGAATATCTTTCAGTTTGAACTATATGAAGAGGCTCGCCCGCGCGACGTTGCACTGTTAAAAGGGGTTGTTGAAAATCCAGAAGCCGATTTAACAGGTATTACTATTGAAATTCGCGACACCTCTATGCAAGTAATTGCCTCTACAACAGTAGATACGCTCACTGGGAAGTATGCATTAATTACAGAGGTAGATCCTCACAACCCGACGCCTCTCATTATGAACATAAAAAAGGAGGGTTTTGCCTACGATACTCGCATTGTAGATGTTACCCTTCCAGAAGCTAGAGCTATAAACACTGAAACCACCATGCAAAAGATTGAGAAAGGGAAAAGCTATAATCTGCGCGACATCCATTTCCCTACCAATTCTTATGCATTAACCAATGAGTCGAGAAATATTATTAAACTATTTGCCGAGTTTTTGAACGACAACCCTACTGTTATTGCCGAAATACAAGGGCACACCGACAATGTTGGCGATGACAAACTCAATCAAGTTCTTTCTGAAAACCGTGCGAATGCAGTGTATCAATACCTAATTAACCATTTAAACATTAATGCCTCTCGTTTATCACACTACGGTTATGGCCCTTTTAAACCTATTGCCTCTAATGATACTGAAGTGGGACGCGCCCAAAACAGACGTACAATTTTCAAGATTATTAATTATTAAGATAGATAGCCACCACTTTTTTCATCGTTTTACGCTTCCCCGATAAATCCCACGTTTGCAACTTTACCATATACATTCCATTAGGTACAAGGGTTTCCGAGTCTGTAAGTCCATCCCACACAAAACTTTCCGAAGTAGCGGCAAGTTGGTTATTGGCGAGAATTCGTACTAACTCCCCACTAAGGGTGTAAACCTTAAGGGTAATTCGCTCCTCGGGCTCTTGGGTTGTATAAAAAACCTGTGTAAAATCATCAAAACCATCATCATTAGGGGAAAATACCATGGGGATAATTTGAAAGAGATCTTCGTGATAATCGTTGTTATACTGCGAATTTTGCGCTGCTGGGGTACCATATCCTACACTCGCCGCTGCCGATTTCCAGTTATTAACGTTTTGTGTTTCCCTATCGGGATTAAGACGCTCTAACGACACGCCGTCGGTTGAAGTTAAAAGAGGGTAATGCATCTCCTCATTATAATGAAAACGGTCGATAACTTGCAACGAATGGTCGACTAAGAATAACACCCCTTCTCCCGAAGAAAAGGTGGGCATCGAATCACAAGTTATTAATTTTCGCTTATCTTGTACAAAATATTGCTCACCTGTAAGTTCACCATCTTTACAAATTGCCACATAATTGTTAGGAAACAATTGATAACCCGACGAAATTATTGTAGTGGCTTTCTCTGGGAAATCATCCCCATCTACCCCTATCTTTATATTTTTTAAATCTATTACTTTATCCGATCTGTTAAATATTTCTACAAAACGGGCGGAGGTGCTCCCTAATGGGTTAGATAACACTTCGTTAATTATTAAATCTTGAGAAATAGGCAATTGAGGAAGGGCAAATAACGCACTGTTATTGTATAAAGATGCTGAGCTAATATCGCCACAGGAAGTTATATGTTCCACATTTTGTAACGTTATTCTATAAATGCCACCCCCTAAAGGAACGGATAACTTCAGAGCTAAAATTCTGTTATCTATTGATTTATAAAACAATGTGTCAATTGTTAGTCCATTACTTAATGCAAAAATATCGTTAATGGAAGTTACTGTATCAATATAAATGGGATAATTAAAAAATAGAAGAAGTGTTAATGAATCTTCAACTACTAATTTATCGAGTATAAATGGTTCGAGTTCAACCACTATTCCATTAGGCGCATTAGGAGCGGCGGGAGTTCCTCCCCAAGACGACGATGATGAACTCCAGTTTTGTTTTCCAGCACATGGATAATCTAAATTTACCATTTCTAGCGACCAACCTCCATCTTCTTTTAAACTTTCTGTATGCCAAGTGGATAGAAAATGGACGTTGTGGATTACTTCCCCTTTTTCATTTTTTAAAAGCACCTGTTGCCCTCCATCGGTTATTGCTAGGGAAGATAGATAGTGAACATTATCTACCGATTCCATATATGGATAGCAGTTTTCAGACACCAACAAGGCGTATTCGTTGGGCGGGATGACAACGTTAGGCATTGAGCGTTCCGTAGTACCAGTTTGTAAAATCCAATCTTCTAAAATAACACTATCCTCTTCATTACTATTATACAATTCTACATATTCGCACGCGGGTAATTGTACAGCTGGAGTTGGTTTTGCCATAATTTCAGAAATAATAACATCATACTTTTTAATGAACCATTTCTTAAATATTCCTTGATAATGTTCTAATACATTGCCATTTAAATCTTTAATATCCTTAATTTCAATGTTATATAATGAATCTTCTTGAAAGAGTTCAGAAAATTGAAGTGCAATTTTTGTAATATTATCATGATAATAGTAAATAGAATCGGGGTAATGCCTATTGTTAATACTGTAATTTTCAGCAAGATGTGAGGAAGTGTAATCTATTGCCTCCGAGAATTGAATGGTGATTTGCTGTAGGTTATCAGCCACCTCAATCCTCTCTATCTTTGGAGGGATTGAATCTATAATAGGTGGACCATAATAAAAATCGTCAAAATAAAACCGATCTATATTCGAAGCAGTATACTGACAAAAAACTCCAATACCGTGCTGCTCCGTTTCTATCACGTAATCGCCAACACATTCTAATTGAAAAGTGTGCTCCGAATAAGCGGTATAAACTTCCCACAAACCGTTGTTATACTTCACCTTTACCCAGCACTCAAATGCATCTGCAATTGCCCCCTCTCTCCCTCTGCAAATGGAGGTTGTTGTGCCATTCGTAGAACAAAAGAGTTCTACGGCATCGTTGCTCATATTCTCACCAAACTGCATGTAAACACCATCGCTTTGCGTATGCAAAGTATCTACATTATCGACTAAGAGATAGATTCTCGAAAAATTATTGTTTGAAGGGGCAAACCTCAATTTTAGATAAAATTGCCACTCGAGGAGGGGACCCGTAAATGGTGTTGGCAAACATAAAAAAGCAACTCCTGCTTCGTTACTATGAAGTTGGAGTTGCATATCGGTATTTATGATAAAATGCTGATTATTACCTAACCAAGTAGGATTATTTGTAAAGTCACCATCACTAAAATTGTCGTTAATTTGCGCTAATGATGATAAAGAGCCGAGGGCTATTGTTAGTAGCCAAAAAAGTCGTGTCATAGTTATTATTTTTATTTTTCATCGAATGAGTAATGTAGTAGAAAGGTATTTTGGGAGATCTATTTAGGGAATCCCACAGCTTGTGCAAGTGTTGCTTTGCCGTCAAATCCT
The DNA here is from genome assembly GCA_964371885.1 of uncultured Lentimicrobiaceae bacterium. Taxonomy (GTDB): domain Bacteria; phylum Bacteroidota; class Bacteroidia; order Bacteroidales; family WCHB1-69; genus CAYJOY01. Next base: position 4,668 of record CAYJOY010000150.1, read on the forward strand.
AAAAGTTCTTTTATTTTATCTCTGTGTATGTGTCCAAGTACACAAGTATTTAGTTTTTCTGATGCACAATAAAGATACACATTTTGACTAGCAAACCCTGTATCGGTAGCTCCATAAAACTCGATGCTTTCTTTATCCCAGCCGTCCATTTTTTTATTATTAGCCACAAAAACTAGAATAACAGGACTTTCATGAAACATGCCACTTTTAGCTGTATGAGAACGGAAATCTCCTTTTTTAACCTCTTTTAAAGTGTTATTTTTTCTATCGTAAAGGTAAACACCAGTTTTATTAAAAACATAAAGATCAATTTGTTGTGCATTTCTTGCTGTTGGGGAGGTCATTTTTCCATCCTCCCGATTTTCGCCACAAGCTGCCCAGCACAAATTGGATAACTGCTGTGTAGTTAGCTCTTTGGTGCTATAACTTCTGTCGGTTTTACGATTAGCCAATGCCTCCATTAAGGGCATCCCACCTTCTTTTTGTGGGGCTGGTAGTTTAATGTCTTGCGCTGATAACATGGTTGTTAAAACCAATAATGCGATAAGTGATAATGTTTTTTTCATTGTTAAGAATATTTATTGTTGATATATTTGATTGCGAAAGTGGTTAAATTTGTATTAGTAGTTTGTTGTTATTTCCATCCGCGAAGATAGTAAAAATTTAGTATCTTTTTTATTTTTGGAATTTTTTTTCACCACCTACTCTCCTACCCTACCATCTCCATAACAAATTTCGCAGCACAGGGGGGCAATTTTACTGCTTACCCCCAATATGTTGCATGCTGGACATGGGATAGTTTCTTCAGTGAACTGAGG
>CAYJOY010000150.1:5495-5773 GCA_964371885.1 uncultured Lentimicrobiaceae bacterium
ATGTTCGGTTGGAACCGTGTCTGGGTATTAGATCCCATCCGCGCATTTCATACGATTTTTGTAGTATAGCATGATAGTTTTTCATCTGTTTAATATAGGTAGCTAGTGCCATTTTTACTCTTAGCGAGTTTGATATTTCTAGTGAATCTGTTTTGTATTCGAACTCTTTTTGTGCCGCCATTCGGATATAACCTGCAGCATACGAAAGTTCTTTTGGGGTAATATTTTCACTATTAGCAACTTTCTCGAGATGCTCAAGTACTTCAAGGGTATTACCG
>CAYJOY010000151.1:0-4710 GCA_964371885.1 uncultured Lentimicrobiaceae bacterium
ATTTTAAGAACTCCGTTGTTAAGAAAATTCTTTCACTCTATGGTGCAATTCCTGTGCCTGATGTAATGGCAAGTAGAGCGGGGTTGCTCCGTTCAAAGCAACTCAATAACATTGTTATCGACTCACTAAGCAAAGGTAAAAACATCCTTTTTTATCCATCTGGACATATTACCAAAACTGGGGAAGAGAAAATTGGAGCACGTTCATTAGCTTATAATGTGAGTAAAGAGCTTCCTGAAAACTGCACTGTTTTCGCATTGAAAATAGATGGTTTATGGGGAAGTATTTGGAGTAAAAAAGGGCGAAAAGAGACGCCTGGATTAGCCACAACTTTACTAAAAGGGATTTTCCTCACTCTGTGTGGAGCACCATTTTGGCGCAAAAAGAGGAGAGTTAGTATTGAGATTATTCCCATAACATCCGAAATAGAACAATGGAAACGGGAGGAGAAAATGGTCTTTAATAGTGCCTTAGAAACAATTTACAGGTAGGGCACTTCTTTTGTTATTGTACTAAACTTGGTGTTTTGCTATTAGTAACCGCCATGCCATTTACGGAGAAACCACTCTACTCCAAATAGCAATATCGCTATTAAAAAGTAAAACCACGAATTGAGAATTGGAGAATGTTTCTGTTCGTACGACACAATTGTTTTGATGTTATCGTTCGTTTTTATCGCTTCTACCATTTCCGAAAAATCGTTAGCGGTATAAAAGGCCCCATTTGTGCTGGTAGCCATCTCTTGCAACATTTGATGCTGAGCCACCAAATTGCTCGCTTCTAACATCACTTCGCGCACGGTAAATGCTCCCGATTTTTGATATTGCTTGTTACCTAACTGCGACGACGCGCTCCATCTATATTCACCAATAGGCAACTGGCCTAACATACAGGTATAACTATTGCCCTCTTTGGAAAATAGTGCTTCGTAGTTAGTCCCATCTTCGTGGGTAACTGTTAATGCAACATCGGGGGTATTGATGAGTTGATAGGTTTCGTCGTACAACTCAGCAGTTAACACTACCGATTGGTTTTCGTTGTAGATAGCATCGGCGAAAATTCGGAAGTAGCTTTTATCAGACTTCACAGAAAGGTAGAGTGCTATTTTATTAATAATATCGTTAAAAATATCGTGATTGCTGGCGTGCAAGTAGTTATAAATTTTCCATTGCCATATTCCTGTACCTGCTATTACTCCCGATTTCACGCCATTTTGTTCGTTAAACATGAGAAGTGGGTATGAAGTGGGAACCTTACTAATTTCTTGATACATAAAAACATCTGAAGAGATAGCCGCTTTATATTCTCCGAAATAAGTTTGCAAAGGGGGGTAATTCTTTAGCATCATTTTACTATTCTCATCGAAAGAGAAAGAGAGAAAGTTTTGATTAAATGCTGGAAACGATTCATTAAAGAGTGCTTTTTGCTTTGACGCATTGATGGTTAATCCTGCCGAGGAATTGTTAAACGACGGCAAATGAATTTCAGAACCAATGATGTAAAGGGTTGATATTCGGTGTTCTCTAATTTGTTGAAGTAATGAGGTACTCTCTTTTTTCACAGATGGTAGTTGATGCAACACAACTAACGAGTAGGGGGTTAAATCCTCAGGAGCCTGTTCTACAGGAAAAACATTGGTTTCATATTTTGTAGACAATTGTAATGCAGAATGAATGGCTCCAATATCTGGATGTGGGGCATGATAAATAACGGCTATTTTTTCCCGTTGCTCTACTACCTCAATAAAGAAAGCGGTTTCGTTATTCTTGTCAGTGCTTTCCCCTTCAACTGCCTCTAACACTGCTGTGTATCTTTGTATCCCTACCTTCTTAGCTTCTAGCGACAGTTTTACTGTTTCAAAATATTGTTGATTTTCGATTGATATTATCTGTTCCGATAAGAGCGAATCGCCTTCGAGAATGGTTAATTTCGAGCTCTTTCCTGCCAATTTAGTAGCAGCAATTTTTATCTCTACAGGAAAATAGTTTCCTTTAAATGTTTGCGGATTATGGAGCACTTGACTGATTGCAAGGTCGGTTTGCATCTCTGGGTTGCCTAATCCAACAGCATAAACTGGATATGGAGCTGCATTTACTTTGTAAAAGGGGTTACTACCTACGTTATAGATCCCATCGGTGAAGATTGCCACTGCTCCCACATTACGATCGCTATATTGGGATGAGATTCTAGCAAAAAGCGAGGAAAGATTCGTTGCTTTTTTATCAAACTCTCCTGTAAATTGTACATCTGGAGCTACACTCATCTCCTCTTCTCCTAGTACAAACTTCTCAATAATATAATCATCACCTAGCCCCTTTTCTATTTGATTTACTTGATCTACAAACGTTGTTGTATACCATGCTGAATCGCTGTTTAGTTTTATCGATTCACTCTGATCGAGGGCTATGAAGAGAATTGGATTTTCACTTTTTTTCACCCGCAATTTAATCATCGGGGTTAGCAACAGAAAGGCAATCATGGCAATTACCGTACCCCGAAGTACCGAAAGTAATATCTTTGTTCTTTTCGGAAATTCGGTAGTTCTGTTTTTAAAATAGAGAATGAGCGCATAAATTGCCCCCACTAAAATGCAAAGAGGGAGGAGCCAAATTGACGATTCTGTTACTAATGAGAACATAAGGATTTATTGATTTATTTAATAGTAAAAAGTCTGCAACTCGATATTACAGACTTTTTATCTTTATATGATTATTCAGTTATTATTTTGCAGTGGGAATATTTTTCACACATTCTACTAAGAAGTCCCAAAATTTACCTACTGTTTCAATATTTACCCTTTCGTCGGGTGAGTGAGGATTGCGGATTGTTGGTCCACAAGAAATCATATCCCAATCTGGATACGCTAAGCTAAATAATCCACATTCTAAACCAGCGTGAATAGCTTTTATTTCTGGGGTTTTTCCGTATTTATTTTCATAAGTGGTCATCATCGTTTTAAGGATAGGAGAATCGAGGTTTGGCTTCCAGCCTGGGTATCCGCCCGCCAATTCGAGGTTCAAATTCGATAAATTTGCGATGGCTATCATTCTATCAGCCAACGCTTCTTTAGCCGACTCTACCGAGCTTCTCATAAGGTTCGCTATCAATAATTTTCCTTCCTCAGCCTTAAATATGGCTAAGTTAGTAGATGTTTCTACTAACCCTGGCATGCTGTCGCTCATTCTTGCCACCCCATGAGGAATAGCTAAAACTACGTTTATTACGCGTTTAGAGAACTCATCAAGCATAACACTAAGAGGCAATTCTGCTATATTGGCTTTTACTGAAAGATCTGGTTCTACGGCAGAAAATTCTTTAGCAACAGTTGCTTCAAACTCAGTCACTATGGCTTCGAATTGTTCTTTGTTTACAGTAGGAACCACCACCACAGCAAATGCTTCGCGTGCGATAGCATTTCGTAACGAACCACCATTAACGCTAGAGATTCTCACTCCTAAATCAAATGCTTTAACGAGTAATCTGGCTAATAATTTATTGGCATTTCCTCTTCCTAGTGCGATGTCCATACCACTATGTCCACCTTTTAAGCCTGTAATGGCCACGTTGTAAGCAACCGACTCTAATGGTGTTGGTTCTAAACTATAATGACTAGTGAAATTTGCATCTAAACCGCCAGCGCATCCAACATATAATTCTCCTTCGTCCTCTGAGTCTAAGTTTATTAAGATTTTTCCTTTTAAAAAGCCTGGTTTTAAGCCAAGTGCGCCCGTCATACCAGTCTCTTCATCAACAGTAATGAGCACTTCTATAGGCCCGTGTTCAATAGTATCGTCGCTAACAATAGCCATAGCAGCAGCACAGCCAATGCCATTATCGGCACCTAGGGTAGTGCCTGTTGCACGTAACCAACCATCCTCACCAACTACAGGAATAATAGGGTCGGTAGTAAAATCATGGTTAGAGTCGCTGTTAGCCTGAGGCACCATGTCTATGTGGCCTTGAAAAATAATAGGGGTTCTATCTTCGTACCCTGGAGTAGCTGGTTTTCTGAGAACAATGTTTCCAATTTCGTCTTGTTCACACTCTACGTTATGTTCGCGTGCCCAATTTTTTAACCATACTAAGATTTTTTCTTCATGTTTTGATGGGTGTGGAATGCTACAAATGTCAGCAAAAATATCCCATAATTTTGATGGATAAAGGTGTGTTAGGTTCTGTTTCATAATAATTTTAGGTGTTTATATTTTTATTGATACAACAATGGATTTTTGTCCCACTACAAAAGAGTGGTGCAAAAATCCATCGATAAATTTTAAAGTTCTATTACGCTTTTCCTGCGTTTCCTCCCAATACTGGGATAAAATCTGGAGAAGTGCCATCGGTTATTACACCGTGTCTATCTTCAAATTTTTTGATATTGTCGTTTAACGCTTTCAATAAACGTTTTGCGTTTTGAGGGGTCATAATAATTCTTGAGCGCACATTTCCTTTAGGAATTCCTGGTAGCATTGCTACGAAGTCTACAATAAATTCTGCATGCGAGTGTGTAATTACTGCTAGGTTAGAATAGGTTCCTTGGGCTACATCCTCAGGAAGGTTTATTTCTATTTGTTGTTCTTTTGCCATGTTTTAGTTTTTAGAATTTAATAATATATCATACTCATCTTTTGATGATACTTGGATATTTTGATAATGTTTCAATCCGGTACCAGCAGGGATAAGATGCCCAACAATTACATTTTCTTTCAT
>CAYJOY010000151.1:4720-5734 GCA_964371885.1 uncultured Lentimicrobiaceae bacterium
CTACGTGTTTGAAGCGATGCACGGGTAATACCTTGTAGTATTGGACGTCCTGTTGCAGGACGAGCGTCGCGAGCTTCTACGGTTTTTAAATCTTTACGTTTCAGCAATGAGTTCTCATCGCGTAAGCGTTTAGCATTGATAATTTGACCAATCATAAATTCTGCTGAATCGCCAGCATCTACAACCACTTTCATTTCGAATACGCGGTCGTTCTCTTCTTGGAAATCGATTTTATTAATCAATTCACCTTGTAAGAACTTAGTATCGCCTGGATCTGCAATTTCCATTTTACGCATCATTTGACGTACTATTACCTCGAAGTGTTTATCGTTAATTTTCACCCCTTGTAAGCGGTATACCTCTTGAATTTCATTCACGATATACTCTTGTACTTTCATCGGCCCTTTAATATTTAAGATGTCTGATGGGGTAAGAATACCTTCAGAAAGAGGTGTTCCCGCTTTCACGAAGTCGTTTTCTTGTGCTAATATCTGTTTAGAAGTAGGGATAAGGTAGGTTTTTACATCGCCAGCACGTGGGGTAATTTTTACCACACGGTTACCTCTTTTTAGTTTTTTCTCGAAAGAGACAACACCGTCAACCTCAGAAACCACTGCTGGATCTGATGGGTTACGCGCTTCGAAGAGTTCGGTTACTCTTGGAAGACCTCCCGTGATATCGCCCGATTTTCCGAACGAACGTGGGATTTTTACTAATACTTCACCCGACTCTATAACTTGCCCCTCTTCTACTGCAATACGCGCCCCAACAGGGATGTCGAAACTCTTAAGAACATTACCGCTACTATCTAATATTAATATAGACGGGTTTTTAGTTTTCGATCTATTCTCGATAATTACTTTATCTTGAATATTAGTTTGCTCATCAATCTCAGTTCTATAGGTAACCCCTTCTTGAATATCTTGGTAGCCTACGCGCCCTGCGATATCTGATAAGATTAACGCATTAAATGGTTCCCATTCTGCTATTAATGTACCTCTTTCCACATCATCG
>CAYJOY010000152.1:0-306 GCA_964371885.1 uncultured Lentimicrobiaceae bacterium
AACTATGGTAAAATGGAGCTGTTTTTGGGTATATTTTTGCAACCAATTAGGAATTTTCACCCTTCCTATATCTTCGCATGAGGAGTGGTGAGTACACGACTCGAGCATGAGAATATGGTCGCCATCCTTTAGCTTGCTGATTTGTTGCAACGATTTCAGAAAAAGGTCGAAGTTACCTTTATCGTGTGCCAGTACTATACTAAAGCTCGTTAATGGAATTTCTGGAGGCACTATTTCTGCCACCTCTTTAAAGATTTGGCTATCTGTAATTATCAGACTTGGAGGTGTTGCATGTTGCAGATAATG
>CAYJOY010000152.1:316-1695 GCA_964371885.1 uncultured Lentimicrobiaceae bacterium
GCTATGGCTCTATTATCGATAATATTGCGAATGAGTTGCACTTGTGGTAATATCATTCTCCCCTCAGGCGCTTCACTATCGATGGGTGTAACGAGAACGATGGTTTGATTTTCTTCAATATAACCATCTAAAAGTCGCTTTTTCTGTTTTTTTTGCTCTTTTACCCATTGCTGAAGTGCCTCAATTAGAGGTAAAGTGTGTTCAAAGGTGAGGGTGTCGACATTTAAGATAGGCAACTGTTGTAATGATTCTTTTTTATCTTTTATTAAATCTGATTTATTATTAACGATAAAATAAGGGGTTTTGAAGTCATCTAAGCTTTTAATTATCTGTTCTTCATAACTATCCCATTTATAACGCTCTACTACCACTATTGCTATATCAATTTGCGATAATATTTGTGCTGTTTTTTCTAATCTTTGTGCACCTAATTCGGAGTCATCATCAATACCAGCGGTATCAATTAAAACCACGTTACCCACATCGAGTATCTCTATCGATTTTTTAACAGGATCGGTGGTCGTCCCTTTCACATCCGAAACGATAGCAATGTGTTGCTGAGCGATGGCATTAATGAGAGAACTCTTTCCTACATTTGTTCTTCCAAAAAAGCCTATGTGTAATTGTTCTGTTCTCTTCTTCATATTTTATATAATAAAAAAAGAGACGAGGCGAGCCCCGTCTCTTTACGACATTTATGAGTTACGACAGGTTAGCTATTTGCGCTTTTAACATTGCAATTTTCTCTTCTGTATCGGTTTGTTTTTTCTTTTCATTCTCTACTACTTGTGCGGGGGCACCAGCCACAAACTTCTCATTCGACAATTTTTTCAGCACTGAATTTAAGAATCCCTCTGCATATTTCAGTTCTTCATTAAGTTTTATTAACTCCTCTTCTACATTTATATTATCGGCTAAAGGGATCGCAAACTCTATATTATATTCAATAAACGAAGCTGAGCCAGCTGCTTTCTCATCGCACCACTCAATAGCTTCTATGTTACAGAGTTTTGTTACTATTGTAAACAGTTCGGTGTTAAATGGGAAGTTCTCTTGTTGCTCTTTTGCAATTACTTGTAGCGTTAATGGATTTTTCTGTGCAATATTTTTCTCTGCTCTTATTCTACGAATTTGCTCTACTAATTTCAAAGTGTTGGCAAATGGCTGTAAAACATTTCCATTGGCTTGTTGTTCAAATTTTGGAATTTCAGCCAGCATTATAGATTCATTTTCGGCTCTCACATTTACATTTTGCCATAATTCCTCTGTAATAAATGGCATAAATGGGTGTAAAATTCTTAGTATTTGATCGAAAATAGCGAATATTTCGTCTATTGATTTTTTATCGATTGGTTTTTGATATGGAGGTTTTACGATTT
>CAYJOY010000152.1:1705-5719 GCA_964371885.1 uncultured Lentimicrobiaceae bacterium
TCTAGCTGTGTTATTACTTCGTTCAAACGCTCCTTAAACCAGTTAATGGCGTGTGCAGTATGTTCGGGTTGTGGAATATTTTCATCTATTTCCCATCCTTTTATTAGGCGGAATGCGTTCCATATTTTATTACTAAAATTTCTTCCTTGTTCACATAGTGCCTCATCGAACATAAGGTCTGTACCAGCAGGCGAGCTAAACAACATCCCTACCCTCACGCCGTCGGCGCCGTATTTTGCAATAAGGTCGAGCGGATCGGGCGAATTACCCAACGACTTCGACATTTTTCTGCGCAGCTTATCTCTCACAATACCAGTAAAGTATACATCTTTAAAAGGAATTTCACCTTTCCATTCTAAGCCTGCCATAATCATACGGGCCACCCAGAAGAAGATAATTTCGGGGGCAGTAATGAGAGTCGCGGTAGGATAGTAATAGTTATACTCTTCGTTGTTTGGGTTTCTAATTCCGTCGAACACCGATATGGGCCATAACCATGAGGAGAACCAGGTATCCATTACATCCCCGTCTTGTTTTAAATCGTTAATGGTAATGTTAGCATCTAATTTAAACGCTTTCTCGAGTGCTTCTTCTTTGGTTTTGGCTACCACAAACTCACCATTAGGGAGGTAGTAAGCAGGGATACGATGGCCCCACCACAATTGACGGCTAATACACCAATCGCGTACATTTTCCATCCAGTGGGCATAAGTATTCTTAAATTTCTCTGGAAAGAAACGGATGGTATCGTCCATTACCACATCGAGGGCTGGTTTTGCTAATGAAGCCATATCGCAGAACCATTGCATAGAGAGCTTAGGTTCAATTACTTCGTTGGTTCTTTCTGAATAGCCCACTTTATTGGTATAATCTTCTACCTTTACCAAATTGCCAGCTTCTTCTAACAATGGCACTATTTTTTTTCTCGCTTTAAAGCGGTCTTCTCCCACTAAAATCTGCGCCGATTCGTTCAGGGTACCATTATCGTTAAAGATATTAATAGTTGGTAATTTATGTTTAATACCAATATTATAGTCGTTAATATCGTGAGCAGGTGTTATTTTAAGGGCACCTGTTCCAAACTCTTTTTCCACATATTCATCAAAAATGAGAGGAATTACTCTGTTTACTAACGGAACGATACATTTTTTCCCTTTCAGATGGGTATAACGCTCATCTTCCGGATGCATACATACTGCCACATCGCCTAAAATAGTTTCTGGACGGGTAGTTGCAATGGTAATATAATCGTTTTCTGTACCTTCAATTTTATAGCGCACGTGGTACAAATGCGATTGTACCTCTTGATATATCACCTCTTCATCTGAAACAGCGGTAAGTGCTTTAGGATCCCAGTTCACCATTCTTACGCCGCGGTAAATTTTACCTTTCTCATAAAGATCAATAAATACATCTAAAACCGACTCCGACAAATCGTCATCCATGGTAAATTTGGTACGATTCCAATCGCAAGAGGCGCCTAATTTGCGTAATTGCTGAAGGATAATGCCACCATGTTTCTCTTTCCATTCCCAAGCATGCTCTAGGAACTCTTCACGGGTAAGGGTATTTTTATCTATCCCTTTCTCTTTAAGTAGCGCTACCACTTTTGCTTCGGTGGCAATAGAGGCGTGGTCGGTACCCGGCACCCATAGTGCATTATATCCCAGCATTCTAGCTCTACGTATCAGCACATCTTGAATGGTATTGTTGAGCATGTGCCCCATGTGCAATACGCCCGTTACATTAGGAGGAGGTATTACAATAGTGTAAGGAGGTTTTTCATTAGGGGTTGAGGAAAAAAGCTGATTTTTTTCCCAAAATTGATACCACTTCTCTTCTATAAGCTGTGGCGCATACTTAGTTTCTATGTTACTCATAATGTTATATTCAAAAAAACAAGCGGCAAAGATACGATTTTTTTTCGAAAAGATTCTAGGGGGCTTCTAAAAATTCCCCATCGATTTTAGAATATTATTAATATGGACAAAAAATCTCTGTTTTAGAAGTCCCTTCTATGTTTTTTAATCTAAAAAAAGGCTCATATTTTTGGGATATTTCACCGAATAGGAAATGGTTATTTTCCGAGAGGCTTGTGGAGCCAATACGATATTTTCCCAAGTTATGATTCCTGTTTCGGCATTTAGTATCCCATCTGCAACATCATATTCTAATACCTTTATCTCTTCTATATTGCTAATCGGGATTTGATCTTGCAATAACAACTGCGCTTGCTGTATACTTGAGTTGTTTTTCAGATCTATTTCAATGGTTACCATTGTTATTTTGTTCCCCATTCTGGTTTCTGTTTTTCTACTCACCTCTCTTTCGGTTACAATCCTTTTATTGGGTCCAATATCCAACATCATGGTATCGGAACTACTCAAAGAGGTAATCAAAGTATTGGCGATAAATTTGCTATCTAAGTATATTTTCCCTTCTGCATCAATCAGTTCTAGCTTTTCCCAAGTGGGTATTTGCGCTCTTAAAAAGGCGTTACTGCTCAGTTTTGGAATGGCCTGATAGGTATAAATTGCTTTTTCCTTTCTTGTTTCTAGCGGAATTATTTGTGGAGGTTGCCCAGAAAGGAGTGTTTGAGTTTTTTTTATAGTGAAGGTTTTTCCCAGCATACTATTTTCTGTGGTTATAAAGTCAGCAGAGAAGTCGAAAGAAATTTCTACATTATCTTCAATAACAGCTTGTCGTCCTAACTGTTTACTATTGAGACGGGGTTGAGTTGCAACAGGAATTAGGAGGTATTTTGATAATTCGCCAAGATATTGAGAGTAGGCTGGTGCTTCGGTAGAAAAAACCAATGGCACATTATGCCAATCTTCCTGCGAATTTTGAGTTACCTCCGCTTTTAACACAAACTCTGGCGTGGTGTTATCTGATGAGATTTCAATATCGTAAATAGGTCTCCAGCTAACATTGTTTACTAAATAAGAATAGCGTAATTTTGCATTGCTCACCGCTTTATCGGCATAAATATTTACCACTACCCAATTTTCGTTAAGATTTCCTATATTATATTTTTGCAGTATAAGCGTACGGTGCTGTACAATTTTTGCAATCTTTTTCGATAACTCTGTTTGTTCTTTTTTTTGTTTGCGTATCAACTTTTCTGTTTCTAACATTTTTTCTCGATAAAACGCTAACGAAGATTCCCATAACGGTATAGAATCGCGGCGTGAAGAGGGGGAAAAGATATTTAAATTTGAGAGCGATTGTTGCTCTTTTGCTAAAACAGAGAGAAAAAAGTCTACTTCATTTTTCGATTCTTGCAAAATGGCTATAGAATCTTCCCATATTTTCATCTTCTTCTTTTCTTCATTATTGAATCTTTTCTCGATGCTTTCCGACACAAAAACGAGAGGTTGATATTTCGAATAAAAACTAGATATTGAAAACGAGCTCTCTCCCTCCACAATAAGGGAAGAGCTATTGAGATACGGCGAATGACCTTTAAGAATTATTTCATTATTTCCCGCTTTCAAATTGAATGTTGCAGATTTCTCTACCATTGCTTGATGGAAGAAAAACTGAATTTTTTCTGTAGTGGAGGTTACTTCTTGTTGTGCAAATACATTAACAAAGCAAACAGATGCCACCACCCATAGCATTACTTTTCTTATTCTCATACTATTCAGATTTTTAAAATTATTGAATTTTAATTACAAACAGAACAAATTCATGGTAAACAATAAATTACACCTTCGAATTGTAGTTATTTTTGATATATATTTCCAGCAATAGTTTTTATTCAAAAACCACATCATCGGCTTTAAAGATAGGACCATCTTTGCAACACCGTTTCATGCCGCCCGTAGTTTTACAGTTGCACACTAAGCAGGCACCAATTCCACAACCCATGCGTTGTTCCATGGAGAGCCATGTGGGGGTATTGGAGGTTTGAGATAAATTTTTAACAGATTTTAACATCGGTTCTGGGCCGCACGCCATCACTGCCTGATAATTTTCTGGCTGTAATAATTGGGTAACGTATCCTTTAAA
>CAYJOY010000153.1:0-3850 GCA_964371885.1 uncultured Lentimicrobiaceae bacterium
CACTTTCTAATGCATCGCAGTTATTGAATAGATGGGTTCCCATTGAGGTTACAGTATTCGGTATCTCAATTTCAGTTAATGCCGTACTCCCGCTAAAGGCAGAGCTTTCAATGGTGGTTACGGAACTAGGAATGTTCACCGTAGTGACAGTATTATTATTTCTGAATGCGTAATCATCAATAATTAGCACGGTGTATACCAAATCGTTATAGGTTACAGATGCAGGAATGTTAATGATGCCTGCATAGTCGTTAGGGTCGGCCATTACTTTGGCTGTTTGTTCAGATGCACTTGCTACAGAGTAGTAAATGGTTTTCCCATCAGAGTTCACTGCGGAGAAATTCTGGGCTCCTATGGTGCCTATCGTACACAATAAGGAGAGAAAGAATAAAATTTTTTTCATAATTATTTTTTTAAGTTAATATTGTGATTTGTAATTGTTTAAGTTTATCTAAAAAAGGCAATGCGTTTATAGTATTGATAAAGGTCATCTTCTGGGTGTTGAAGAAGTAAATTTTGATAGTGCATTTTCAAATCTCTATCTGTTTCATGGTTGCTATACCAATCTACGAGTATAGAGTAGCCGTATCTCCCTCCCCTTTCTATACTATTGATTAACAGTGTTACCGCCTCTTCTTTTGTGTTTACTCTATATTCAAAATCGTACTTGTAAAGATGGGCAACTTCGTTGTATATGTAGTTGGCCAACAGTGCCACGTAGTAAGAGTCGCCATCTTCTGCTGCTTTTTTTCTCCAATCGTATCCTTCTTTTGCACTAATTCCTTGCTGTTGCGCCCAATTTTCGGAAAGCAGTAGCATGGCATTCTTGTCGCCTTTATGAGCCATTTCTTTCAATATACGCACCGATTCGCTTCCGTTGCTTAGCGGTGTTTGCCATTTTAAATGTAGTAACACTTCGTTGAGCAAGGCTGCTGGGTGCCCCTGACGAGCGGCAGCACTCATATATTGCAGAGCCTCTTTAAAGCTATCGAGAGAGTTCTCTATGTAGAGAAGCCCTAGCTTATTTTGGGCATCGGGATTATTGTATTGCGGCGATGCAGCGATTGTGTAGTAACTGATACTTTTCTGGAGGTCGTATGCGGGGTTGTTTCTGTCTTGATAAAAATCTCCCAAACTTACATTAATGTAGTAGGGGGCATTTTCTGTAGAATCGCATTCTTTCAGGGCTTTACTAAAGAGACTTTCCGCTTTTTCATAATTTTGTTCTACGCCATACCCGTTGAGATAGCATTTCCCGAGGCCATTAAGTGCACGCCCATTAGATAAAGTAATTCCTTGGCTGAACAAAGCTACAGCTTCGGGGTAGTGTTGTTGTGCATACAGTGTTTCAGCACTGTCCATTACTGATTTAATTTGCTGCTGTAGTACCAACTGATTAGCAATTTTATTAGCCAATTCGCTATTGCTCATAGTTTTACTCATGCGCTGCGTAATTGTTGCAAAGCTTGTTTTGTTATAATAAGGAGAATTTACGTTTATGTATGTCTGAAACAAGAATTTACTCGTTTCTTCATAATTTAGGAGTGCCGCCATATTGAAATATTGCACGGCTGCGTGATTGTTTGTCTGCGATTTTGTAGGATCGAACAGTGCACGACCTACTAATAACATCGATTCTATATCTTTCTGAGCGGTCGCTTTTTTTAACCACAGTATTGCTTGTTCTGTATTCTGATTAATTCCATATTCTCCGAAGAGCAATGCTTTTCCGATAAATTTTTGTGCCTTTACCGATCCTTGGTCGGCAGCGGCTCGCATCCAACGAAAGCCTTCATTATAGCTGCTGCTCACCCCTTCTCCCGACAAATAGCACTGGGCTATGGCAATTTGTGCTTCCTTGTGATTTTGTCGCGCAGCCACTAAAAAATATCCCGCAGAAATAGAGAGGTCTGCTTCGAAAGTTTCGCCCCCACGTGCATACATTGTGCCAAGTATGTAGTTGGCTTCTGCGTGTCCTGCATCGGCCGATTTGGTATACCAAAACAGTGCCTCTTTCTCGCTCTTTTTCATCCCAATCCCTTGCTCATAATTTTGTGCCATCGTAAAATATTGGTCCATAACCGATGGGGTATTGCCCTGGCGTGGTGATGTGGTAGTTGCAACGGTGTTGCCAATTACTTTACAGTGGTATGTCTCTTTCGGTTTAAAGTTAAAGGCAACAGTATTAGGATAGTAACCATACGGGGTCATGGTTAAGCGCCGCCTCATACTTTGAGATGAGAGGAAAAAATATAGCGTGTCTGTATAAATCCCATTAGCAGCGCTTCGCCCTATCTTTTCCATGTTAATGTCGCCCATGTTACTACTGTAACTTAGCTTAATAGTTGAGAATACAATTACCCGTGCGCTTGGTTTGTCGCCCTGCATCTTTAGGGAAATGGCAGCGTCAATTTTTTCGCACTCTATGTTTATGTCTTGCCCCATGAGGGCAGAGATACCTATGGTAGAAATGACAAATAGGTATAGTATTATTCGGCTCATGTTTTGTTGCATAAATATATTACACAGTTGAGTTTGTTCGTGATTATTTTATGTATACTGATGCGGAAGGGTGCATTGCTAAATACCGTTGTTAAGAATCCGGCTAGGATTAGAAAATATTATTCTGCACGCCCTATGGTAATGGTTTCAATAAAGTTTCCAAATTCATCGTAAAGTCTTCCGTTGTCGAGTTGGTTTTTATACCATATTCCCTCTATGTAATATCCAGGTTCTGCATATCGTTTTTCGGAGTCGAATTCAGATATTCTTGTTCTATGCAAATAGGTCATCGTCCCTTTCCCGTTGGCCTTTCCATTTTTTACTCTCCCTTTATAAGTTGCATAAGAGAGGTTAAGTGTTGTAAAAGAAGTAGTTTGCTCTTTTTCTTGCTGAGGTTTAACAGTGTTGTTATTAGAGCCCGCATGGTCTTCTTCTGCTAATCGCCTACTTCTTTGATTGTCGGTGTTTTTTGGGGGATGAGTTTCTTTTACCTCTACCTCGTTTTTTTCGTGATTGTTTACACTTTTATCCTCGTTTCCTTCATTCACAGAGGACGCTTCCGATGGGGGTAATTCTTCTGCCTCTTCGTTGAAATTGGTGGTGTACTCTGCCAGTTCAGACTCATATTTATCGATCATATTTTTTGCAAAATGGGTTATATCTGAACCAAAGAAAAACACAGCAACCCCTATACCGCCTAGTCCTGCAACAAGGGCAACAATAATAAGTGCTAGCTTTATCCCTTTTATATTTTTATTGGAGGGAGTTGAATAATTGTTGTTATCGTCAATTTTTGTCATATTTATATAGGTTTACTTAGTTTATATTTTCACAAAATCGAGATGCTTATCTAATGAAAAGCCGTTGAGTAATATGGTTTTAATGGGTAATTTTCTGTTCATAGACATGAATTTTAATGGATAAAATTTTTTTTGAAATGAAGCGCAAAAATATAAAAAAAACGCTTTGCTTCCTCTGCACATAAATGTAAATTTAAAGTTTTTTTAGAGAGGATTGCCTGCCGAAAATTACTACGAAGTCGATACAATTTCAATTGCTTTATTTTCTAAATCTGCAAGTGTCGCTTGCAGATTTAAATGTTGGAGATGTTGGACTACGAAATCTACAAAAACATCACAAAATAAACAGGAATATACACCATATTCCCCACCTCTTTGATTATCCTTTCATTCGATAGTACGTAGGCTCGTTTTATATTGGAGGTTTTATCAGATATAAAGTTTGAAAGCGCGCGATGGGTGCTGTAATCTTTGCCCGATTTTACTTCGATGGGAATTACCGATAATAGATTGTAATCGTCTATTAAATAATCAATTTCACCTTTACT
>CAYJOY010000153.1:3950-5678 GCA_964371885.1 uncultured Lentimicrobiaceae bacterium
TCGCTAAACCGTTTCCCATTTTTGGATTCAATATCTTTTATCACCACCCTTTTTTTCTTGTTCTCTAAATTTGAAGGGATCATTTCGTAAATCCTTTTAATTTTTAGCTTGTTCAATTTATCGTACTTCGAAGCATCGAGGCCATAAAAGTCAATAATATCGGATTGTATCTTTCTGACCTTGGTAATGTTATTGGTTTCAAGGAAGGTATTAATGGCATCTGGCAGTCCGCCCGTTAAAAGATATTTTCTAAACAAATCCATTACCTTATTATGAATAGGTTCATCGAGGCTCTCTTTCTGGGTGAATTTTTTCTGTAAAGATTCTATGGCGAGAGCGTTAAAATGATTAGCCAACAAAAACTCTTCAAAATCTAAAGGATACATTTGCTTTATTTCGATGCTTCCTATTTCTACACAGCATACATTTTTCCTATAAATTTGACGCTGCAAAAATACACTTTTCCTATAAAATAACGGGTGTAAAAATACACTTTTCCTATTTTTTTAGTGATTTAGCTGATATGGTAGTTGCGCATTGCGACATCCCCCCCTACTACACCCCCAAAATAATATGGGCATCGATAGCGAGCTTGCGGTGCATTTCGCGGGCCACTTTAAGGGTGGGCTCGCTTTTGCCTGTCAGGTATTCGCTCACGCGCGAGGGGCTGATATTGAGCAGGGCGGCCAAACTCTTTTGCGTGAGGTTCATCTCATACATACGCAGCTTTAGCACCTCAACCAAAGTGGGAGGAGCAATAGGAAAATGGAGCTCATCGTAATCGGCAATAAGATGAGAGAGCAGCTTTAATTCGATGGCATGACTGCAAGTTTCACTCGATTCATCCGTTACCAATGGGAGCAACTCTTCAATTCTTGCCAAGGTGGCGGCGTATTGCACTTCGTTTTCTATTTGGGTCATGGTTATATATTTTTACAATCTATACGTTCGTATTCGTTATGAGTGCCAATAAAGCGAATGTAAACCATTTGCAATGTGAATTTTACAATAACTACTAATCGATACTCATTACCTTTAACATTAAAAATATATCGTTGATTTCCTGCACTATCCACACTATTAAAGTCTCTCTTTATATCCGCAAACGTTTTCCAAGAGGCTTTAGATGTTTTAGTGTACCAATCTTCAATAGCACCTTTTGCCCGCGGGTGGTTAGTATAAAATAGTACTAAAGATCTATGTGCAATTACTCTCATGATATTTACAACTCTAACGATAATTCAACAAAAATATTTTGTAAACTGGAATTTTATTTTGAAATTCGGAATTTTTATTAAAGAACAAGTTAAGGGGAAGTGCATTTGGCTTTGCTTGCTGGTTGAAGAGAATAGGATTTTGCGCTGCGGTGTCTGTCGTCATATTAGTTCATTTAGTAATTGTTTTTTAGTTGTATCATAATGATAACGAAGTTATTAAGATTTTGTTTTGGTGTCCAAAGATAAATTCAAAATAACATGTGCATCCATAGCGAGTTTGCGGAGGATTTCATCCTATATAATAACTTGCGTTAAATTGCAGGTTATTAATAAAAATAGAAACGTATATGCAATATATTGCAAATTATTTGTATTTTTGCAGCGCATAAAATGATGTATTATGGAGTTGTATAGCAAAACGGATCACGCAATATTGATGGGTATTGGTCAGAAAATAAAAGAGAGCAGACTAGAAATGAACATTACGCAAAAAGAACTTGCGGAGCGTTCT
>CAYJOY010000154.1:0-5676 GCA_964371885.1 uncultured Lentimicrobiaceae bacterium
CTTATATAATATATGGTGGTACGTCTTTTTATAAAAGAAAAGAGGTAAAAGATGTGCTGGGCTACTTCCGACTTATTGTTAATCACGCCGATGAAGATGCACTGCGGCGCGTTATTAATTTCCCTCACCGTGGTATTGGAGCCACCACAATCGATAAACTTATTGTTTGTGCAAAAGAAAACAATGTTACGATGTGGGATGTGGTGGAAGAACCAGAAAATTTTGCTATAGATTTAAACAATCCTACCAAAGCTAGGTTGCGCGACTTTGCTCTAAGAATTAAAATGTTTGCCACCAAGTTGCAAACTGTAAATGCGTATGAAATAGCAAAAGAGGTGGTTACCGCCTTTGGTATTATTACTTTTTATGCTTCCGACCCATCGGAGATAGAGAGAAAGCAAAACATTGAAGAGTTGTTAGATGCTATTAGTGAATATGTTGATACCGAGCACGATGGCGATGTAAATGTAATGACAGGCGAAGTGCAAGAGAATTTCTTCCCCTCGTTAGAACGATTTTTAGAAGATATTGCCCTCATTTCCGATCTCGAAACACAATCGAAAGAAGGTGCCGATGTGGTGAGTTTAATGACGATACACGCTTCGAAAGGGCTAGAGTTCGACTATGTGTACATTGCTGGAATGGAAGAGAATCTCTTCCCCTCTATGATGATGATGAATACCCCCGACGATCTTGAAGAGGAGCGGCGACTATTTTATGTGGCCATTACAAGGGCAGGAATAAAATTAATGGTTTCGCACGCGCTTGAACGCTATCGATTTGGTAGCATTGTAACCTGCGAATCGAGCCGATTCATAAGCGAAATACCCTCTCAATATCTAAAATCTACCCAAAAGGCATCGATGGGACGACCCGTTTTTAAACAAAAAGATAGCTATCCTTCATCTTTTACCAACAATTATAATGGTCAACCACAATACATTGCAAAGGCAAAAGCTCCCTCTTCAATCTCTAATACACCCTCTCTCTCTAAAATGGAGAATAAGAGCGAAATTGGAAGAGATGCGCACCCTTCAGAAATACAACCTGGAGTACGCGTGTATCACGAAAAATTTGGATATGGAACGGTAAAAGAGACCGACGGAAACGGTGGCGATGTAAAAGCCATGGTAATTTTTGATAAGTTGGGTGAGAAAACATTATTATTACGATTTGCAAGGTTAATAATCCCCAAAAATTAATGGGAAAAATCTATAATAACTTCGCGTAATAATAAATAAGAGTACTATTATTGAACTTTCAAACAGTTACTATACTCTTTTACTATCTATTAATAGCTAGTAAGTTAAGGTGAAAAATAGACGGTTATTGATGTTAAAAAAAGATATTAATTTTTTTACACAAGAAATGTTGCTTTTTTCAATAAAAATATTATCTTTGCGCCGCAATAAACAAAAGCAAATAAATAAATCATATACATAACATGGCAGAAATAAAACCATCAGAAGTAACCGCAATTTTGCGTCAACAGCTTCAAAATTTTGACTCAAAGGCTTCGTTAGAAGAAACAGGTAGTATATTAGTAGTAGGCGACGGTATTGCCCGCGTTTACGGTCTTCAGAATGCTTGCTCGGGCGAGTTAGTAGTGTTCGAAAAAGAGGAGGGTAATGTAACAGGTATTGTACTTAACCTAGAAGAAGATAATGTTGGGGTGGTGCTCTTAGGAGAAACCCGCAACCTTAACGAGGGCGATTTGTGTAAAAGAACGGGAAAAATTGCCTCTATTAATGTAGGTGAAGGGTTGCTAGGTCGCGTTATTAACACTATTGGCGAACCTATTGATGGTAAAGGAGAGATAGAGGGGAAGCTTTATGAAATGCCTATTGAAAGAAAAGCGCCAGGGGTAATCTTCCGTCAACCGGTAAAAGAATCGCTACAAACAGGTATTAAAGCTATCGATGCTATGATTCCTATTGGACGTGGACAGCGTGAGTTAATTATTGGCGACCGTCAAACTGGAAAAACCGCCATTGCTATCGATACTATTCTTAACCAGAAGGAGTTTTATGAAAAAGGAGAACCCGTGTACTGTATATATGTTGCCATTGGACAAAAAGGTTCTTCGGTAGCCAATACTGTAAAAACCTTAACCGAAAAAGGGGCCATGCCATATACGGTTGTGGTTGCAGCTACTGCTTCCGATCCAGCGGCATTACAGTTCTATGCACCATTTGCAGGAGCTGCCATTGGGGAGTTTTTTAGAGATACTGGCCGTGCCGCCCTTATTATATACGACGATTTATCGAAGCAAGCGGTAGCTTATCGCGAGGTATCTTTAATTCTCCGCCGCCCTCCAGGCCGCGAAGCATATCCTGGCGATGTATTCTACTTACACTCGCGCCTTTTAGAAAGAGCAGCTAAAATTATTGCATCCGATGAAATTGCGGCTAATATGAACGACTTACCAGAATCGTTGAAGCCTATTGCAAAAGGAGGTGGCTCGCTAACTGCACTCCCTATCATCGAAACGCAAGCAGGCGACGTATCGGCATATATCCCCACCAACGTAATCTCTATTACCGATGGGCAGATCTTCCTCGAAACCTCACTCTTTAACTCAGGGGTGCGCCCTGCTATTAACGTAGGTATCTCCGTATCGCGCGTGGGTGGTAATGCGCAAATAAAATCGATGAAAAAAGTAGCTGGTACTTTAAAACTAGACCAAGCGCAATATCGTGAACTAGAAGCATTTGCCAAATTTGGCTCCGACCTCGACCAAGCTACCAAAAACGTATTAGAAAGAGGTAAGCGCAATGTTGAGATTTTAAAACAAGCACAATATGCGCCGTTAAGAGTAGAAGAGCAAATTGCAATTATATACTGTGGGGTGAAATCGTTACTCTTGAAAGTGCCCATTCACCGCATCCGTGAGTTCGAAGCCGACTATATAAATACCCTACACGAATCTCATCAAGAGGTGTTAGATCAGTTGAAAGCTGGAAAAATTGACGACGAAATCTCGAAAAAATTAGAAGAGGTTTGTAAAGAGGTGGTGAGAAAATTTGAAGCCTAAATAATTAATTACATTAGCTTTATAAAAAATGGCAAGCTTAAAAGAAATTAGAGTAAGAATTGCTTCTGTGCAATCTACACAAAAGATTACCAGTGCAATGAAATTGGTGTCTGCTGCCAAATTGCGCAGAGCACAAAATGCAATTCTTAGCCTCAGACCCTATTCTAATAAATTAAACGAAATATTGGCCAATTTATCTACCGACCGAGAAACTATAGCCGATAACGTTTTCTATCAAGATAAAAGTGCCACAAAAGTAGCATTGGTAGTAATTACCTCTAACCGTGGCTTATGTGGAAGCTTAAACTCGAATGTGGTGAAAGAAGTAACAAACTTACTCGCTACTAAGTACAAAAAGGAGCTCGAAAACAACGAAGTAGACTTATATTGTATAGGGAAAAAGGGATCTGAGGTGTTACGTAGAAAAAATAATGTGGTATTTGAAGATGAAGAGATGTTAAACACCTCCTCTTTTACAGATTTATCGGAGTTGGCCAACACATTGCTGAATGCCTTTAGGAACAACGAAATAGGTAGAGTAGAAATAGTGTACCATAAATTCTTAAATCCAGCTACGCAACATTTGGTAGTAGAGAACTGGCTTCCAATACAAAACAATAAGGTAGAGACAGCCAAAACTAGTCAGGCTATCGATTATATAATGGAACCTTCGAAAGAAGAACTGTTGGAAGAGCTAGTGCCAAAAGGTTTGCGTTTGCAGTTGTATAAAACTCTATTAGATTCTATCGCTTCAGAGCACGGTGCTCGTATGACCTCCATGTCGAAAGCTACCGATAACGCGTCGGAGATATTAAAAGATCTTAAACTCAAATACAACAATGCCCGCCAGGCAGCTATTACCAACGAATTAAACGAGATTGTAAGTGGTGCCGAAGCATTGAACGGCTAAGAAATAGCAAATGTTTATTCCCAAAAAAAAAGAATCCGTAATGGATTCTTTTTTTTGGGGACGCCTTGCATGGGTATAATATACAGCGGTCCATTTCTTTGAAAACACAATAAATTGTTTAATTTCCTTCCTAAGCCCAAGTAAGGTCTACAATTTTTCCTTTTATCTCTTTGTGGACATTGCAAAAATGAATGGCACGAATGTTATATCGAGCGGAGTTAACATTGTTTGGGTGTTCATTTTTTGCAGTTTTTTACTCGTAAAAGTAGAGATTCTTTAAATAGGAGATATGTATTGCAATTTTTGAAGATGGACTGGCTTGGATTTAAGGTCAATGTTTTCATTAGTACTATTAACCTTACAAATTAAAATGGGCCTTTTAAAAGGGTCTTTATTTATTCTATAATGTATACAATTGTTTCTGTTTTTATAAAACCTTATTTGAGTACCTTTGTCAAATACCATAAGTATTTCAAAGTTCTCGCCACGCGACTCCAATAATTTAGCAAGTTCTTTTACAAAAGCAATTCCATTAATCACACTTTTTTTCTCATGCTTTTTTATTTTTCTCAAGGAAATATTTCCCTTTATTGGAATAAAATTATCTATATAAAATTTGTTTTGATAAGACTCTGAAAGTGTTAGGCTATAATCGTCTCTTTCTTCATAGAAATAACCTTTCCCAAAAAAATTATAAAAGAAACAGCCATCTACCTCTAAAATGCCGTCTTCAATAATTTTTCGAGATTCATGAAGAGCGGGCTGTTTGTTTGATTTTAAAATAGAAAGCACTTTTGCGTGTCTATTCATCTGGATATTCCATTCATAAATAATCATAATATTTTTTGTTGATTTTCAAGGGTTATTCATTTTTTATATAATCATATATGTTAAATTCTTTAATTGATATTGTGGGAACGATTGATTTTATGACCTTTTTCTTCTCATCGAGTTCTTGATTATAAGAACTTTGTATAACTGTTTCTAAAGAAAAACATTCTTCGCTGAATTTAAACATAAACTTTCTTTCATAAAAACAACATCCACCTCCCCAAGTAGCATATACCTTGAATCCATTATCTGTATTTACAACATTGCTTATTGTAAAGTTCTTAACCTCATCAGGTTTTGGAAAATTTAAGCGGGTGAACATTTTTTGATCTTTTTTGATTTGAATATACATTTCGTTTTCAGAGTTACAAAGACACAATATCTCATACTGACTATTATGGTATTGCCTATCTTTAAGTGAAAGGAAATATAAAGTATCTACTTTGTCTTTCAGAGAATAATGTTGTAAATTTATAACATTACTCTCTCTAACCACTTCCCCTTTATGAAAGAAGCAATACAATGAAATTAAAATTATTGCGTAAACTTTCATCCTTACTTTATTTTACTATATTCCCCAACTTGCCAAAATACCCTTGCTGCACGGCTTGGGTTGCTTTAGTTTGCCAATTTGCCCAGTGAAATGGCCCCCTGCTTCTTTTGATTTTCTAACAAACTCATTATATCCTTCCAAACTAGATTTATCTATATTATTTTTAGGTACAGCTTCTATTTTTGGAACTCTAACAATTGGACATAATTTAATTTTAAAATTACTAAAGTGGGCTTCCAAGAAATTATAGTTGACAGCTGTTATCCATCCAGTTTCACTAAGAAAAATATTGATGGTATAATCAGATACAGAAAAAGGAGCGCAAAACACAACTTCACCTTCTTTTAA
>CAYJOY010000155.1:0-5635 GCA_964371885.1 uncultured Lentimicrobiaceae bacterium
GGGGTGCATGGCTCTCAAAGTTATTGGTGGAGACGTTCTACCTTAGAACCTAGAACAGGTGAAGCGAGTGCTTCATGTTATACCGACTACGGAACAAGCGACCATAACGAATGGTTAATATCGCCCAAATTTGCATTAACTGGCGAACAACGACTTGTTTTCTGGGCACGCCGCGCATCTCCAACTACTGATGAACTTGACGAAATTTCTATCTTTATTTCTGACGCGAATGTTGAGATTGACACTACCGGAATGGGCACGCACGATACTTTAGCAGGCTTTACTAGAATTTTTAACGAAGCGATCCCTGTAGGCCCTTATATGCGTTATACTATTGACCTTACAGATTATTCGGGAACTAGATATTTGGCCTTTGTTCGCCAAGGAACTCCTGATGGTCTTACCCTTAATTTAGACGATGTTTCAGTAGAAATTGCTCCTGACTGCATAATGCCTACCAACCTGGCTACTACTGCTTTAGGATTAAGTTCTGCCACCTTAACATGGGACACCCCTGATCCTATTTTAGACGAAGCGTGGGTAATTGAATATAGAGCTACTGCAACTGCAGATTGGTCGAACATTGACATAGGATCGAACCCTTATACTTTAACAGGCTTAACGGCTGGAACCACTTACGAGTGGAGAGTATACCTTGAGTGTGATGGCTATGCAGAAAGAAGCGACATTGCTACTTTCTCTATTCCATGTGTTGTGAACACGTTACCATGGACTTACGGTTTTGAGGAAGATTGGGCTACTACTATTGTTGCGCCAGGCAACGAGTTTGCTCCCAATTGCTGGTTGGGTGCCGACTTGTCGAACAGCAACTACCAATGGATGCCTACTTTAAGCCCTGACCATGTGAGAACAGGTGAATATGCTGCTAATATGTACGCTTATACGGGTTCTGAAGCTGAAAACGATTGGTTAATAACCCCTATTATTAATGTTACAGGAACAGAAAGTGTGAAATTTTATGCCAAAGATGCTTCTACCTCAGCTGGTACAAAAGCCTATATTGGGGTAAAAATTTTAAATGTAGATGAGCATGGAGTATTTTCTTCATTGAATGATACAGCCCACTTCACCACTCTTATCCCTTCTACCCTACTTAATGGCAACGATTGGAGAACCTTCGAAGCTTCATTAGCTGGATATAGTGGAAATATTCGATTAGCTTTCTTTACTCAAAAACCCATTGAAGGATACCCTGGCAGTAATCAATCGCTTGTTATTGACGATATTTCGGTGGCAGTAATGGAAGATTGCCCTCCTGTATATGCCATGTCGGTACACCCCAGTTCTGCAACTTCGGTGCTAGTTTCATGGGAAGATTACAACTATGCTAACGCTGGCTATGTACTCTCTTATGCTACCAATATTACCGGTGCATTCGACCCTGAGGCTGGTTTAGAAATAGTATTAGAAGATGGTAGCTTCACTAACCCATACGAAATATCTAATATTCCTGCTGGAGCAGAGGTTTGGGTAGCTGTACGTCAAGGATGTACAGACACTTGGACAGTTAAAGACTCTACTACTTTACCTCCACATATACACACGCTGCCTATGACAATAGACTTTGAAAACAGCACTAACGATACCACCTTCATGCTAGCAAATGGAGACCAGATCAATGCATGGTTTGCAGGGGAATTAGGAGCCAATAACTCAACAAGAGGTTTATATATATCGAACGACAACGGTGTTTCGAATGCATTTACTACTGAGAGTGCGGTTTCTGTTTCGCACGCAATATTTGCGGTACAGTTCTCGTCGGCACCTGAGTTCTTACTCTCTTTCGACTGGAAAAATATGGGTTCCTACTCTGATTATGTGAATGCGTACTTAGTGCCTTTCACCGAGTCTATTACTCCTGGAACTCAAATTGCTACCACCTATAGAGTAACATCTTCTAGTCTTCAAAACAGCGACGAATGGCAACAGGAAAACATTTTACTTCCACAGACGTATGCTAACCAAATCTATTATTTAGTATTTGAATGGAGAAACGACATGTGGTATGGTGTACAACCTCCAGCTACAATCGATAATATTGTTATTTCACCTGTTACGTGCGGTGCAATTACCAACTTAGCTACAAGTAATATTACAGCAGAGAGTGCTACTATTAGTTGGAACGACTTTAATACAGCGCCTACTTGGATTGTAGAATACAGAGAAAGTGGTGAGACTATATGGAGCGCTGAGGAATCTGCCAACACCTCTTTAACATTAACCTCATTAAATTCGGGAACAGTTTACGAGGTGCGCGTGGCTGCATTGTGTGAAGATAATGACACATCGGCATATTCTCTTATCTTAAACTTCCAAACAGAATGTACCCCTATTAATTTCCCAACAACGCCACAAGATTTTACATCTGAGACTTTTGTCCCTACTTGCTGGTCGCAGTATACTGGCTTATTATTAGCAGCAGGAACCAACTCTGTTTTAACGCAAGGGGGTAATTGGAGTAGAAAATTAGATGGAAACACTGCAAATAGCGAACATGCAGCGTATGTTAACATGTATGGAAACTACCTTAAAAACTGGCTAGTAACCCCAGCTATAGACTTAGGCGACGGGTTCGAAACTGGTTCTCTTGAGTTTGATGTAGCTTTTAGCAAATATAACAACAACACTA
The DNA here is from genome assembly GCA_964371885.1 of uncultured Lentimicrobiaceae bacterium. Classification (GTDB taxonomy): domain Bacteria; phylum Bacteroidota; class Bacteroidia; order Bacteroidales; family WCHB1-69; genus CAYJOY01. The sequence goes on from CAYJOY010000155.1 coordinate 2,651, forward strand.
CACCACCTCAACAAAACGGGCACGATGATAAATTTGCCGTTGTGATATCGTTAGATAGCGGTAACACCTGGAATGCAACCAACGCTTGGATATGGGATAACATGGGTAGCGATAGAGTACTAAACGATCTCAATTTCAACCAACAACGCATTATCATTCCTCTTATTGATGCACTTGGAGAACCTTATACTGGTGTTGTTAAAATTGCTTTTTATGCAGAATCTACCGAAAACAATGCAGATAATGACCTCTTTATTGATAATATTGCTATAAATATTTTTGATGAATGTGCTGCACCAACTCTACAGGCAGCTAGTATTGACACTAATAGCGCTGTTTTTTCGTGGGCATCTGTAGTACCAGATACTACTTGCCAATATATATTAACAGAGTATAGTGAGAATAATAATCCTGATAACAATACCATCAACGATTATTCTTCTGGTGAATATTCTATTGCACTTTCTGAGTTAAACCCTCAAACCAAATATCAATTTTGGTTAAGAGTATCATGTGGTTCCTCTGAATTTAGCGAGTGGGGATACATTGAATTTACCACTTCCCCACTTCTTGGCACTATTCCTTACGCTTACGACGTAGACACTGACAATGAAAAATGGGCATGGCATGCTAAAGCGAGTACCTTCTCCGCATGGAACGTTGGAACTGTGGCTGGGAATGGTCCATCAATCCCGGGTAGTGAATCGGTTTACATATCTAACGATGATGGCGTATCGTACACAACCGGTGGGGAACAAAATATTTTTGCATACTACTATAGAGATGTAGATTTTGGCAGCACAACCTCCGATTTTACCCTTTCATTTGATTATAAAGGAGAAAATGAATACGTAGGAGAGCAAGCTACTGCTGGGATGATGGTATTTTTAGTAGATTCAACTGCTGAAATGCCAAACACTACATTACCATCATTTATGAACAACAGCTTACTAATGTGCGATAACCATACTGAATGGACAAATTACAACATCGATTTAGTATCTGTTTCTGGCGTTAGAAGAGTTTTATTCTTATATTTTGACTTTGCTGGTGTTGAAGATATTCTTCCTGCAGCTATCGATAATATAGTGATTGAAGAAAACAACTGTTTTGCTCCTGAAATCATTACTATCCATGCTAATGCAACAGATGCTGACGTAACATTTGGTGTAATGACTGCCGATAGCTATATCGTATACTACGGATTAGATGAAGAGGGTGCTACCATCCATTCGCAAACAACCACTATTTCGCCTGTAACCCTTACTAATTTACAAGCATCTAGCACTTACAGTGCTGCCATTCGTTCTGTTTGTGGTAACGATACTTCTGCTCTAGGCAATGCATATACATTCACAACACAATGTCTTCCTATAGATGCTCCTATGGAGGTTATTACTTTCGACGATGAGCAATTCCCAATGCAATGCTGGGAGGAAAGAAAAGGGTTGTTACCAGCTACTGGAAACGTAACCTTTACCGAAAACACCTCTATTTGGACTAGAACAATGAACTTACTATCAGCAAACAGTGGCTGGGCTGCTCGTTTAAACATTGTAGGAGATTTACGTCACGACTGGTTAATTTCGCAATCTATAGATTTAGGAGATGGCACCATGCCACTTCAAATAGATGATCGATTTGCAGTACTTATCTCTACCGATAATGGTGAAACATGGAGTGCTGCCGATGCTTGGATTTGGAATAACCAAGGGTCTGAAAGAGTTTATAACGACCTTACGCCTATACAACAACATGTATCTATTCCATTACAAAATAGTGAAGGCATGCCTTACACTGGCATTGTTAAGATAGCATTCTATGGAGAGTCAACCGCCTTCAACGCAGCTAACGAACTCTTCATCGACAACCTTGCCATATCGGAGGCTACGGCTGTAGACCCTTGCGACGCTCCTACCGACGTTAACATTGCCCTTGCCCTTACTAACACTAATACGGTTACAGTTACATGGAATGGCACTGCCGCAAACTACAACCTACAATATCGCGAAGAAGGGACCACCCAGTGGACTATAGAAACGAACGTAACAACTCCTTATACTATTGAGAACCTTGAAGCAGGCACTACCTACCAAATTCAAGTGCAAAGTGTTTGCGATGGTACTGTAAGTCCGTGGGCTCCTGAAAACCCAGTAACTGCCACTACGAACCTTCAAGTGTACACCATAACCGCTACTACCGATGGTCCTGGTACTATTAGCCCAGAAGGCACCGATAGCTATGAAGCAGGCAGCACCCCTGTCTACACTGTAACCCCAGATGCTAACGCCGTTGTGGTAAGTGTTACCGTATCGGGCAGTGCGGCAACCCTTGTAGGCAATAGCTACACTTTTGAGCCACTAACACAAAATGAAACGATACATGTAGTATTTGATGAGGCTGAAGGTATTTCTGAAAGCGAGCTTGCAACCGCTATCCTACTCTATCCAAACCCTGCTATTTCAACTATTACCATCCAATCGGAAAGTGTAGTAATTACTAAAGTAGAAGTTTTAGATATGACTGGAAGAGTAATAATGACTCCAGAAGCCAACAGCACTATTAACATTCACGCGTTAGAAACAGGGGTATACTTTGCCCGCGTTACTACCGAGAATGGCGTGGTTAACTTACGATTTGTGAAACAATAGTTTTCAATTATTACAATAAATTCTGAAAAGGGGACGATTGTCCCCTTTTTTAGTGTGTATATCAACATATTGCATGCAAACAACTTCCCTCAATCACTCATATTTTCTTACAATTTATCGCTGAAATAATAATAAAAGTGGATCGTTTGTAAATATATCATCTCCTTATTTTTAAGCAACTATGATTATTATAAAAGGACTAAAGTTTATTTTACTTTCCATTAAAGTACTATTGAGTGCGTTAATAGCATTGTTACTTTTTATAAATATTATCACTATTGTAACCGTCTCTACGATGCTGCTGCGAAAATGATTATCACCCTATTTTACAGTC
>CAYJOY010000156.1:0-514 GCA_964371885.1 uncultured Lentimicrobiaceae bacterium
CGCTTAGAGAATCCAGCGAAAAAACACGATAATCTTCCGTTATAATCTCGCGAAGTTTTTCACAAATAAAAAAGAGAGGGTGTGTTCACGTAACGCACCCTCTCTCTTTTTGGAATGAAGTAACGGTTGTTTACGATTGCAAATTATTCATGAGTGCCTCCATCTGCTCGCTTGCCTCTAGCCACTCTAGCTCTTGTTCGGCAATGAGATTTTTGTAATGTTCGTACTCCTTATATAACGACCCATCTTCTATTTGTTCTTGGTATTGATCGGGCAACGCTAACTTCTCCTCAATTTCTTCTAATCTCTTTTGAGCATCTTCCATAAGTTGCTCTATCTTTTTTAACTGATTTTGAGACTTGCGGATGGCGGCGTCGTTGGCCTTCTTTTGCTCGTATTGAAGTTTGTTCGATGATGTTTTCGACACCCCCTCAGCAGTGGCAGCTTGCCGTTTCTGGAACTCTGCCATCGAAGTGGCCTTTTTGTGCTCTAAAAACTGGTTAATGTCGCCAAT
>CAYJOY010000156.1:524-5365 GCA_964371885.1 uncultured Lentimicrobiaceae bacterium
CAATAAAGGTTTTGATTTGATGATCTCTAAACTCTATGATTTTATCCGATAACCCCTGCAAGAAATCTCTGTCGTGCGATACCAAAATTAAACTCCCCTGATATTGTAACAAAGCATTCTTTAATACATCCTTCGACTGCATATCGAGGTGGTTGGTTGGCTCATCAAGAATCAACAGATTGAAAGGGGAGAGGAGCAGCTTAGCAAGTGCTAGTCGCGACTTTTCGCCACCCGATAATACTTTTACTTTCTTTTCTGTATCTTCGGTGTCGAACAAAAATTGCCCGAGAATGGTTCTAATTTTAGATCTAATGTCGCCCACCGCTACATCGTCGATGGTTTCAAACACGGTTTTTTCGGGGTTGAGTAGCAAGGCTTGATTTTGGGCGTAGTATCCCACTACCACTTGGTGCCCCAACTCAATGGAGCCCGCTTGAGGTTCGAGCTCGCCCACAATCGATTTCACGAAGGTAGACTTTCCTTCGCCGTTGCGTCCAATAAAGGCAACCCGTTCCCCTTTCTCAATGTGGAGATCTATCTCTTTTAGCACATTGAGTGCACCATAGCCCAAATGGAGATTTTTCGCCTCTACGGTTGCCCTTCCAGAGTGAGGCGCAGGTGGAAACTTAAAAGCAATGGCAGCGTTATCGACCGACTCTACCTCTATTTTTCCCATTTTTTCCAACATCGTTAAACGGCTCTGCACCTGCTTGGCTTTCGACGATTTGTATCGGAAACGCTCAACAAAACGCTCAATTTGAGCAATCTCTTTTTGTTGATTTTCAAATGCAGATTGTTGTACCTCTATCCTTTCAAAACGTTGTTGCACATACTCAGAGTAGCTGCATTTGTAATCTTGAATGGTGCCAAAGGTAATCTCTATGGTTCTGTTGGTTACTCTGTCTAAGAATGTTCGGTCGTGCGAAACTAATATTACACATCCTTCATAGTGAGAAAGATAATCTTCTAGCCATTGAATAGACTCGATGTCGAGATGGTTGGTAGGCTCATCTAAAAGGATAATTTCGGGTTTTTGCAGAAGGATCTTTGCCAGCGATACGCGCATCTGCCATCCTAAGCTGAATTCGCGCATATCTCTTTGAAAATCTGTACTCTTAAATCCTAATCCTAGAAGTACTTTTTCGGCATCGCCTTCCATAGAAAACCCACCGAGATAGTGAAAGCGGTCGTTGGCATCGGCTAGTGTTTGGGCTAGCTGAATGTATTCCTCCGATTCGTAATCCTCTTTGTAAGACAGTGTTTCGGTAATAGTTTTAATTTTATTTTCGAGATGTTTAAGCTCTTCAAACGCCGATAATGTTTCGTCCCATACTGTTTTCGCCGACTGATAGGCCAGCTCTTGTGGGAGGTATCCAGTTTTAAACCCAGCGGTAACTACCATAGTTCCTGTTTCGGGTTCAATAATTTTGTGGATCACTTTTAACAGTGTCGATTTCCCTGCTCCGTTTTTTCCCACTAAGCCAATGCGATCCATGTCGCCAGCTACAAAGGAGAGATCTTTAAAAAGAAAATCGCCTGTAAAGTTGATCGATATTTTTTGTAGAGTTATCATAAATAATTAAATGATAGGAGATTGTATATTTTGAGGTGCTATTAACACATTACTATCTGCTGGTGCTGTTTTGAAGAGAATATCGTGATTTTTGAAGTGCTCGATGGTGGTTATAATTCGTTCAATTTCAACATTCTGCAAGCAAAAAATAATTTCATTGATGTGATGTTGCGCTACACTTTTTTCAATGTTTAGTAGTGGTTCGGAGGCGTTAAGGTAGTGTATCTCTTTCGCTCTCCTTTCGCCAACTTGCGATAAAATGGCCACCCTCTTTTGCTCGTCGCTCTCCCCAATAATGAGAATAATTCGGTGTATCGATAATTTTATTTTCGATCTGTTATTGGTGATTTTATTCATAAAGTAGTGCGACATGTTGAGTGCGAACACAGCCCAGCCAGCGCTAAATAGGGTAACGGCTCTCGAAAAACGCGATGTTTCGGGTAAGAGCGAGTAAATTAGTAAAATGGCAATAGTTCCCGCAATTATTCCTCTATTAATAGTAAAGGGGAGGTAAACTTTTTTGTATCCTTTCAGCAGCGAAATTGCGGTTATCCACAGCACGATGTAAATAGGTATTACTATTGAGTAGTACATGTCGGGGAACGCGCTATTTCGGAGAGCCAACACATTCATTTCCCAATAGCGAGCAATGCAGTACATCCCTCCATAGAGGAGTATGGCATCTGTGGCAGGTAGAATAGCGGCGCGTAAGAGGCGCGCCAAAATAGCAATGGAGGCACGTGCCCAAATGGCAAAGTTAAGAACCCATCCTATAAGAAAGTTTTTGTTTTTTGTAAAGTGCTTTTTTGCAAATATTTGCATCGCTTTGTAAAAAACAATCACATAGTTAATGCTATTCTTTTTGGTGCTTTCTCCTTTATAGTGAATAATGCGTGCTTGCGGGAGATAGTAATTTTCGTAGCCAGCTTGTATAATTCTGTACGAAAGGTCTATGTCTTCTCCATACATAAAGAAAGTTTCGTCTAACCCTCCAATGGTATCAAGCACCTCTTTTCTTATCATCATATAGGCCCCGGAGAGTACTTCTACTGGGTGCGTTTCGTTTTCGTTCACATTAGTGAGGTGATACGAAGAGAATTTTTTCGATTTTGGAAATAGTTTTGAGAGCCCGAATATTTTGTAGAAAGCTACCGACGGGACAGGAAGTGCACGCTTCGATTCAGGGAGAAACTGCCCCTCCCCGTTAATCATCCTAACACCAAGCGACCCCGCTTTTGGATGGTTATCTAAAAAATGAATACAAGTGGTAAAGGTCTCCCTTTCCACTAAAGTATCGGGGTTAAGGAGTAGCACATACTCCCCTTTAGCAATGGCAATTCCTTGATTGTTAGCTGTTGAAAAGCCCGTGTTGGTAGTGTTGGCAATAAGGGTAATATGCGGAAACTCGCTCCGAATCATCGTTACAGAATCATCGGGAGAATGGTTGTCAACAACAATAATTTCGGCATCAATAGTTTCTGTTGCCTTTACTACCGATTGTAAACATTGTTTGAGAAAATGAGAAACATTGTAATTAACAATGACAATTGATAGCTTCATGTCCGATTAGTTCATCTCCATTTTTTTCAACTCAGGCGAGATGATAAGGGTAGCTTCGGTAGCAGCTTGTACCTCTTCTACCGTAAATTCTGGATGTATCTCTTTAAGGAGTATCCCTTTGTCGGTAATTTCCATTACCCCCATTTCAGTAACAATGAGGTTTACTTGTCCCTTAGCTGTTAATGGTAATGTGCACTTTTTTAGTATTTTGTGATTCCCTTTGGCGGTATGTTCCATGGCTAAAATCACATATTTAGCACCTACAAGCAAATCCATGGCGCCCCCCATTCCTGGGGTGAGTTTGCCTGGAATAGACCAATTGGCCAAGTCGCCGTTTTCGTCAACTTGCATAGCCCCTAAAATAGTGGCGTCTACGTGCCCACCACGAATAATACCAAACGAGTCGGCCGAAGAGAACGAAGAAGCCCCAGGTTGCGCCGTAATATAACCGCCTCCTGCATTTACCAAATCTTTATCTTCTTTTCCAGGTTCAGGAGTAGAACCCATCCCCAATAATCCATTCTCCGATTGAAGGATTAATTCAACATCTTTAGGAAGGTAGTTCGGAACCAAAGTAGGTAATCCTATCCCTAAGTTTACCACATTTCCGTTTTTTAATTCTTTTGCTACACGTTTAGCAATAACCTCTCTTATTTGATTTTTATCCATATTATTCTAATTTTTAATGTCTTATATTTCATCCCAAATTATTGATGGGCGTAAAAATAGCGATGGCAAATTTACATTTTTTCTTTATAAAAAAGAACAACAAATACATTGTTAGTTTTTCATGTCGTAGTTGTATATATCTCTACAAACATCATCGTATTTTTTATATATCACAGCGCGTCGTAATTTTAATGTTTGCGACAACTCCCCAGTAAGCGGACTCCATTCGTCGTTTACAATTTTAAATTTTTTAATCTGCTCATGCTCAGATAGATTATTGTTGATTTTAGCAATTTCTTTTTGCATTTTTTGATTCACCTTGGCGTTGTCTACTAATTCATCGTTGTTGGCGTAGGTAACCTGATGTTTTTTGCACCAGAAATGGAGCGAGTTGATGTTAGGAACAACAATAGCAGCAGCATACTTTTCGTTTTCGCCAATTACCATGGCATTTGAGATGAACATAGATTCTTTTAGCTTGTTCTCAATTACTTGAGGTGCTACATATTTCCCCGATGAGAGCTTAAAAATCTCTTTCTTCCGATCTGTAATCTTCAAATATTTCCCTTCAACCAATGTGCCAATGTCTCCTGTATGGAACCACCCCTCTTCGTCAATTACACGTTGGGTATATTCTGGATCTTTGTAATACCCCATCATCAGGCAATTCCCTTTTGTTAAAATCTCTCCATCGTCGGCAAGTTTAAACGCTACCCCCACGCCATGTAGAATCTCGCCCACAGTGCCCGGTTTTAAAATTCTCTTCATAGGGTTGTTTACTGCTATTACGGGTGAGGTTTCGGTAAGTCCGTACCCTTCATAAACCCTAATCTTGGCCGCCGTAAATAATCTAATAATCCTTTCTTGGATGGCAGACCCTCCAGAAACCACTAACATTTCGTTGCTGCCCGATATCTTGGCTCGCCATTTAGAATAGATCAATTTGTCGGCAATGCCAATCTTTAACTTATAAAACCAATTTTGATTGTAGTTGTCGTAACTTGTGGCTAAGTCGAAAGCCCAAAAATAGATCATTTTC
>CAYJOY010000156.1:5384-5610 GCA_964371885.1 uncultured Lentimicrobiaceae bacterium
AATCCCTTTCAACTCCTTTCCAGCCGCCACTAATTTGTCGAACATCATTTCAAAAATGCGAGGTACCGCGCAAAAACCGTCGGCTTTAATATCGAGCATGTCTTTCCCAACACTAGCTAAACTGCCTGCGTAGTAGCAGCTTGCCCCCAAAAATTGATAGTGGTAATTTACCACCCTTTCGTATACATGACACAGTGGTAAAAAGCTTAAAATACGATGCTTAAAC
>CAYJOY010000157.1:0-3603 GCA_964371885.1 uncultured Lentimicrobiaceae bacterium
TGAAGGCTATTAGAATGACCACAACAAATGCATTATCATCATTATATCAATACAGAAATTTAGAATACACCCCCTTTAATGTTGACGATAATCCATCGGGACCAGTGGTGATGAAGGGAAAAGAGGTGTTTAAACTAGCTGTATCGAGTTCAATTAATGATATTCAGGATGTGATGGAAACCGCAAACTTACACCAAAGTGATGTGGCTTACTATTTATTGCATAAAGCCAATGAGCGTATTATAGATACCATTCAACAACATCTACAAGCTGATCCTCTAAAATTTCCGAAAAATTTAAATAAATATGGAAACACATCTTCAGCATCATTACCTATACTCTTAGATGAAGTAAATAGAGAAGGTAAGATCAAGAAAGGTGATAATTTAGTATTCAGTGTCTTTGGTGCAGGATTTTCAACTGCTGCATGTGTAATTGAGTGGTAAAATAAAAAGCAAAAAAGTTCGTTCAATGCTGTTATTGTAGAACGTAACTACACAAAACAAATAATAAAACTAATATTAATAATAAAATGCTAGTAATTGAAAAATTGCTAGCACAATAGTTCTAAAAATATGAGAAGAGTAGTAATTACTGGAATGGGGATTTTGTCGCCAATAGGAAATGATGTAGAATCCTTCTGGACAAATTTAGTTTCAGGAGTTTCGGGTATTGATTATCTAAAATCTATAGATACCAGCAACCTAGCGGTAAAAATAGGTGGCGAGTTAAAAGGTTATGATCCCAAAGCATTGGGCTTAGATCCTGCTTCTATACGCCGTACAGATAGATTTACACAATATGCAATGATTGCGGCAGCGCAAGCAATGGAAGAGAGCCAATTACAAATTGCACCCGAACGCTTAGGTGTTTACGTGGGCTCAGGTGTAGGAGGAATGGATACTTTTGTTGCTCAGTCGGTAAAATTACACGAAGAGGGAGCGCAATGGGTATCTCCATTGTTTATCCCAACAATGATTGCTAATATTGCTGCTGGCAATATAGCTATTCGTCATAATGCACAAGGACCAACGTTGCCTATTGTAACGGCCTGTGCAACTGCAACACATGCAATAGGTGAAGCGTATCGTGCCATTAAACATGGCTATGCCGATGCTATAATTGCAGGTGGAAGTGAAGCAGCAATACATCCATTAACTATCAGTGGTTTTGCCAACGCAAAAGCGTTGTCGAAAGAGCCAGATCCAACCAAAGCATCCCTCCCTTTCGATTCTAGAAGAGCTGGTTTCGTTCTAGCGGAAGGTGCTGGTATTCTAATATTAGAAGAGTATGAACATGCAAAAGAAAGAGGTGCTGCTATTTACGCCGAAGTTTGTGGCTATGGAAACACTTGCGACGCTCACCATGTAACTGCTCCTCACCCAACTGGCGCTTCGGCAGCGCGCGCAATGCGAATGGCTGCAACAGAAGCAAACATTAACGATAATGATCTAATCCATATTAATGCGCACGGTACTGGAACACCTCTTAACGATAAATCGGAAACAGAAGCTATAAAAGTAGCGTTTGGTGAAGAGAGAGCACGCGAAATTCTTATCACATCTAATAAATCAATGACAGGGCACGCGCTCGGTGCTGCAGGTGGTTTCGAAGCAATTGCTTCGGCGTTAGCTCTCAAAAAAGGGATAGTGCCACCTACAATAGGTTTAGATGAACCAGATCCAGAGTGCGACCTTGACTATGTTCCTAAAGTAGCAAGAAATGCAGATATTACCATTGCTTTTTCCAATTCATTAGGGTTTGGAGGACACAACGGATGTATTGCATTAAGAAAATGTAACGACTAATTAATGGGTAAAAACCCAATCTATTTATTTTAACTATAGCCAATTAAAAATGAAAAGAGAAGAAATTAAAAACTATTTACCTCACCGCGAGCCCATGCTTTTGGTAGATGAAATTAACGTAATAGCTAATGAAGAGGGCCAAGATATAGCACACGCTACATATTATGTTACTGGTGAAGAGCATTTTTTAAAAGGGCATTTCCCCGGAAACCCAGTGGTGCCAGGTGTAATCCTTTGTGAAATAATGGGACAATCGAGCTCAATGTTATTGAAAGATCTACTAATTGGAAGAACTCCATTTTTTACAGGAATGGATGCCGTTCGTTTTAAACGCCCAGCGGTTCCATTCGATACCCTTGAAATTACAGCAAAAATTACTAACCAACGTGCACTCATATTTTTTGTTGAAGCCAGCATTAAAATAAAAGGTGAAATGTGCGCGCAAGGAAAATTTTCATTTGCATTGGTAGATAACGATAAGTTATAGGTTTTTTGTTTATCTTTGCGGGTTCGTTTTATACATAAAATTATGAGTATACAATTTACCCAACAAGACTTAACATTAATGCATACGCGTGGTAGCGATCCTAATATCGTAGCCACGCAATTTGCTTTTTTCGAAAAAGGGTTTGATCTAGCCCTCTTAGATCGTATCGCTACAATAGGCGATGGCGTAATACGTTTGGAGAAAAATGAAATCAATACACTTGTAGAGCAGTATCAACAATTATCTATAGGTAAGAAAATCGTTAAATTTGTCCCAGCTTCAGGTGCCGCTTCTCGAATGTTTAAAGCTATGTTTGAAGCAGTGAACAACCCGAATGATGAGAAAAATAAAAAGTATGCAGCATCTTTTTTTAGTGCCATGAAGAAATTTGCTTTTTATGAAGTGCTAAAAGATGGGTTGGCAGCAAGAGATATTAATCTCGACCAAGCATGCGAAGAAGGGGATTTTACACCTATATTTAATTATATACTAGAAAGCGAAGGGCTTAATTACGGTAATCTACCCAAAGGGGTTCTTTTGTTTCATCGTTATAATGGCGAGAATAGAACTGCTCTGGAAGAACATTTGGTAGAAGCTGCCTCATACGCACAGAGTTGTAACCATGAATGTTATCTCCATTTTACCGTTTCGCCTCAACATCAAGATGTATTCAATAAACTAATTGATGAGAAAGTGGAGGAATACGAAAGAAGATACCAAGTGAAATACCATATCTCATTTTCAAATCAAGACTTAGCTACAGACACAATAGCAGCCAATTTCGACAATACTCCATATAGAGATGAGAATGGGGATTTGTTCTTTCGTCCTGCTGGGCACGGAGCGCTTATTAAAAACTTGAATAAAATAGATGCTGATCTCATTTTTGTTAAAAATATAGATAATGTAACAAAAGAGGATAATCTTCAACCCACTATTTTATACAAACAAGCCTTAGCGGGCTTGCTGTTACAATTACAACAAAAAGCATTTTATTTTATTGAAAAGTTAGCCGCAGGTAATCAAACCGACGAATTTTTTAACGAAGTATTAGATTTTGCTAAAAATGATTTACAATTGCAGCTGAAGAATGAAGAAAATGAAAGAGAAATTTTAATTAAGATGTTAAATCGTCCTATTAGAGTTTGTGGTGTAGTGAAAAACGAAGGAGAACCTGGAGGAGGGCCGTTTTGGGTTGCCAATAATGCTGGGAAAATCTCTTGTCAAATTGTTGAAACAAGCCAAATAGATGCGGCGAATCCCCAACAAAACGAAATTTTGAAACAATCTACCCACTTTAATCCGGTA
>CAYJOY010000157.1:3613-5550 GCA_964371885.1 uncultured Lentimicrobiaceae bacterium
CAATTAAAAATTATAAAGGTGATTTTTTTGAATTAGAACAATATGTAGACCCATTAACAGGGTTTATTTCAGAGAAATCGCAAGGTAGCAATAGCATAAAAGTGATGGAGTTACCAGGATTATGGAATGGTGCCATGGCGGAATGGATCACTATTTTTGTAGAAGTGCCATTAGCAACTTTTAATCCCGTGAAAACAGTTGCAGATTTGTTAAAACGTTAATATATTATATGTTAGACTTTAAAAAACTCACAATTAACGATAGAGAGAACTTTGAGAAAATAACAAATAGTGTAGAATGTAAATATTGCTTGCAAACCTTCCAAGGAGCTTACCTTTGGCGTAATGCGGTGCAAGTGTATTTCGCAATCTATAAAGATTTTTTATTTTTAAAACTGCGTTTCCACAACAATGCCAATCACTATATGTTTCCCATCGGAACTGGTAATTACGATGAAGCCTTTGCATTGATAAAGGAAGAGGCAAAAGAGCATGGATGTTGTTACTCAATAAATCAGGTGCTAGAGCATGAAGTTTCTATCATAGAGCCGTTTGCATTGGATAATAATCTGCAAATGGCTCGCATACGCGATAATTTTGAATATTGGTACAAAACAGAAAGAATGGCAACCTTTTCAGGGAAAAAGTTGCAACCCAAAAGAAATCACATTAATCAGTTCTTGAAAAACTATCCCAACTGGGAATATGTACCCATTGAAAAGAGTAATATTGCGGAGTGCATTGATTTTATAATGTTATGGGAACGTCTTAAAGATGAGCCCGATAACGAGTATTTACAGCAAGATGATGAGGTCTTTATAAAGAATCTTCCCATGATGGAAGAACTAAATATGGACGGCGGAATCTTACGTGTAGATGGAAAGATAGTGGCGTTGTCGGTAGGGTGCGAACTCAATAAAGAGGTGAAAATGATTATCTTCGAAAAAGCATTGTCTACATGCAAAGGGGCATATCCCATGATTTTTCAACAGTATGTAAAAGAGTATTGTAAAGGCTATGAGTATGTTTCAAGATTGGAAGATGTTGGGGATGAGGGATTAAGAAAGGCAAAGCAATCTTACTACCCAGATGTCTTGCAGCCAGTTTATCGTTATTATTTATGTCATGAGCACAAAGATTAGATGGGCACAACCCAATGATGTTGCGGCCATGAGTAGATTGTGGCAAGCAGTTTTTAAAGATCAAGAAAATTATATTCACAACTTTTTTGATACTGTATTCACAGTGTCTAAAGGGGTCGTTTATGATGAAAATGGAGTAAAAGGGATGCTGTTTTTAGTCCCGTATACGATAATTCACCAACAGAAAGAGCACTTAATTCACTATGTGTATGCCGTGGCTGTAGATGAAACTGCAAGAAATAAAGGGGTGATGCGACAAATGTTAGATTTTGCCTATCAGTATTCAATACAGAATAATTTCATTGGACACATCTTAATTCCTGCAACCCCCTCTTTATTCCAATTGTATCAAAACAATGGATTTGTAGACTTTTCCACTCAATATAAATATGACTTTGAACAATTAGATACTTTATTGCGAGTTCCGATTTCCATAGATGAATATTTTGAGAAAAGGAGAGACTACTTAACCAGAAATGGAAGTGTGATACCCCATAAAAATGTTTTTTATTTCTCATTGTTAGAGTTATCAGAAATAGAATGTTACGTTTTGGAGGATAGCAATGGCGAAACATCGATTTGTTTAATAGAAAACAAGAAAATAAGAGAACTTTTAGGTTTTCCATCAGTATTGATAGAGGAGAAAAAGTACACTATGATAAAAACGCCAAATAGTATAAAATTCGAGGCTCCATATTTTAATTTTGGAATGGATTAGTATTCGTTAAGAAAAATTATAAAAAAAACATTTCATAAAGAAAAAAAACGTACTTTCGCGCTCATTTATTGAATAAAT
>CAYJOY010000158.1:0-1068 GCA_964371885.1 uncultured Lentimicrobiaceae bacterium
GGTGACTCTACCACCTTAACAGCCAAACCTAAATTCGACTATACCTATACTTGGTTGCAAGGCTCGACTGAAGTTTCAGATAACGGTACTCTTAAAATCGGCGGTTTAACCACCAACACCACCTATAGCTTAGTAATAAGCGATGGTTGGGGATGCCCCGATACTATGGAGGTAATTGTTACTGTAAATAATCTACCTACATTAAATATTGGAACCAAAGAGCTTACCTTCTGCTTAGGAGATACCGCTGATTTCAGAGCAGATTACCAATCCTCAGATTATAGCTACAATTGGTACACCGTAGAAGGAAACGTACTAGTATCAGACTCTATCCGCATGCTTCACGTACCTACCGATACCACATCTTACTATGTAGTGGTAACCGATGCTAACAATTGCTCATTCAACGATACTGTAACTGCCATGGTGGATACGTTACCCGTTATCAATATCACCAGTGATATGCCTGATAACGCTTTCTCCATCTGTTTAACAGAGGTTATAACATTAACCGCATCCAGTACTACTGTATCTACTTTTACATGGACGGACGGATTAGAAGGCGCAGCATTTACGGTAAATGGTCTTGATCCGCAAGATAGCACAGTATGGGTTACTGGTGTGAATGTGAAAGGGTGTAGAGATACCGCTTTTGTTACTGTTACAGTGAATGCATTACCCACCATCACCATAACTGGTAATGATGAAATTTGTGCTGAATCATCAACAACACTTACCGCTGAAGGAGCTGTTAATTACGTATGGAATACAAGTGAGATAACAGCAGCTATCACAGTTACACCTAATACAAATACCACATATACTGTAACAGGAACAGATGGAAATGGTTGTGAAAATGAGGGGCAAATAGAAGTTGCTGTTAATGCACTGCCAATCATTACTCTAACAGCAGATCAAGCTATTTGTGAAGGAACTACCACCCTTACTGAGTTAATGGCAGGTGGTGCCACATCATACTCCTGGTCATCTAACCCTGCTGGATTTACTTCAAGCGAAAATCCTATCAACGTAAACCCAACCGAAACTACTACATATACTGTAACGGGA
>CAYJOY010000158.1:1156-5539 GCA_964371885.1 uncultured Lentimicrobiaceae bacterium
TACGTTTGTCCCATCGCCTACATTCACAGTAACCAATAATATCAGATGCGTAGCACCTTGGAATGGAAGTATTGAGATAGATACGCCAGAAGAACTAACATACACCTTCCAATATGCTCCGCTAACTACACCTCCAACATCTTTAATGGATACAGCAGCTACCATTGAAAAGTTAGGGGTTGGGCAACATATTGTAAGAGCTACATACGAAACAGCAACGTGTATCTTTACAGATACTATAACCATAGCTAATGATACAGTAGCTCCAACAATATCCTACACTAAAACCAACGTTACTACAGCTGGAGGAAGCAATGGCTCTATTGAAATTACCAATACCACTGGAGCTGAACCGTTCACGTATGTTTGGGCTCCTGTACCAGCGGAGGTTAATATTCCAATAAACATTACTAATCCAACTAATTTGCCTAAAGGAGATTATACCGTAACTGTTACAGACGCTTTAGGCTGTGAAGTAGAGGAAACCATTACCCTTACCGATTATGTGCAGTTTGCCTTTGCAGCTCAAGTACTTAAACCTTCATGCTTCCAACAAAACGATGGTGCTATAGAAGTTACTGAAATTACTGATGGTAGTGGCACCTTTACCTTATCGTTACACCATGCTGTAGCTGGAAGTGCAGCTACCCAAGTAGGCAATACTATTACTTGGCCTGCTGCCACTTTTACAAACCTTGCAGTAGGCAACTATGTAGTGGTAGTTGACGATAATGTAACGCGCGACACTTCTGCTGTGCTTACCGTTATCGAGGCACCAGCAATCAACCTGTCGGTTGTGGCTATTCCTGCAACCCCAGTACAATATGGGCAATTAGTGGTAGTAAAAGCTACTGCCTCTAACACTCCATTAGCTTACGAGTGGTCTGCTAACCCTACTGCTCCAATGTCGTTTATAGATGGAGACAGTATTGTAATGTTTACAGCACAGGCTACCACTACAGTAACAGCAACTGTAACCAATGCATTAGGTTGCGAAGAGATGAGTGCAGTAGAGGTGGTTGTTCAAGACTGCCCTTCTTTACAAGATGCCGAAGATGTGGTAAACAACAACACCTACTCAGTGGTAGGTCTTGTAAATTTATGTTGGTTCCGCGAAAACTTTAAAGGTACCCTATATGCCGATGGAACACCCATCCCATTTGCTGAAGGATACGAGTACTCGCAAGCATCTCCGGCAGACGAAAATATTGCCAATTTCGGGCGCTTATACACGTACGAAGCAGCAACAAGAATGCAAAATACTACTACTTTTACTCAAGTAACGCCAGAAAATACATCAGCAAATGCTGCCGTTCAAGGAGTTTGTCCTAGGGGATGGCGCCTACCTAATGCTGCAGAATGGCAACGCCTGTCAGCAACGTATGCTGCTACGGAATTACGTAGTACCGATTTCTGGAAAGAGCCCAACCAAAATACTAATACTACCACCTTCTCTTCACGTCCAGCGGGGCTCTACAATGAAACTTTAGATAGATTTGAGAAATTATATGTGTATACCGCTTATTGGTCATCAACATCGAATCTTAATGCCAGTCAAGTGTATGTTGCTGAAATGAAGCAATATTGCGATGTCTTAGAGGTAGAAACAATGCAAAGCAACGTGGCACTAAGCGTTCGTTGTGTGGCAACTATTCCTCTAACGGTAAATGCAGTAGTAGCCACTCGCTCAGCAGATGGCACTACCGCAACGCTCATTAGTGTAGTCTCTCCTGGCGACCAAACCATAGCATCGGTAACTGTCGAATATCAAACAGCGGGTGGAGCTTGGAACGCAATTCCAGCTTCGCAAGTAACCATAGAGAATGGAGCTTACAAAGCTTCACTCACAGGATTAACGACTGGAACCGCCTACGAATTCAGAACCGTGGTTGCAGTTGAGGGTGAAACCGAAAATGTAATAAGTAATACCGTTCAATTCTAATCTATTGTAAGATTATTTTAAATAATAAAAAAGCTTCACTAAATTTAGTGAAGCTTTTTTTTGTATCTTTGCCGTCGAAAAAAAATGATGTTAATGATAGAAAATCCTAAACTAATTCTTTTAGAACATAACTAGTTAATAACGATAATGCCGCACAGCAAATGAGTAATATAAGTAGTCCCATCCAATTTTCCATCATCGTTCCTGTTTATAATCGTCCGCAAGAAATGGCCGAATTCCTAGAGAGTTTAGCCTTGCAAACCGATGTAGATTTTGAACTCATGGTAATGGAGGGAATTGGTGGAAGCAGCTGCAAAACGTTGTGCCAACAATACGGAACCACTCTTAACATTCAGTTTCACGAAAATAACGAAGGGAGAAGCCAACGCCGTAATCTCGGCATGCAATTGGCTACAGGTAATTACTTCCTCCTTTTCGATTCCGATTGTATCCTCCCTAAAGAGTACATTGCTACACTAAGAAAATCGCTCCAAACACACTATGTCGATTGCTACGGCGGCCCCGATAGCGCCGACAGCTCATTCTCGAACTTACAACTGGCCGTGAATTACTCCATGACCTCTTTCATGACCACCGGAGGAATACGTGGTGGGATGAAACAGGTGGATAAATATCTTCCGAGAGCATTCAATATGGGATTTTCGAGAGAGGTTTTTGAGAAAACAGGGGGATATTACGATATTATTGGTGAAGATGTGGACCTCAGCATGCGTATTAAAGAGGCAGGATTTTCGGTGCGATTAATAAAAGAGGCAGTAGTATACCATAAAAGAAGATTGAACATTCCGAAATTTTACAAACAAGTAAATACTTTTGGAAAAGCGCGCATATTACTCTCCAAGCTACATCCTAATTCCGCAAAATTAATCCATTACTTCCCAGCCTTGTTTACACTCGGAAATATAGCACTCGTTTTGGGAGCACTTTTGCTTTGCCCCTACTTTATCATCCCTATCGGCATCTATATATTAGCCCTTTTTACTGAATCGCTAATGATTAACAAAAAAATGAGCGTAGCAATACTCTCCATTGTTACCAGTTACGTGCAACTTTTTGGTTATGGATTAGGATTTATCAATGAATCTATCACCAAAAAAGCGTCGAAAAGGTCGGCGGAAACCATGTATCGACAATAATAAATTTGAAACAATAAACCATATAAATATGAAAGTAGTTATTCTTGCAGGTGGACATGGCACTCGTTTAAGCGAAGCCACAGGCACTATACCCAAACCCATGGTAGAAGTAGGTGGCCGCCCCATTATTTGGCATATCATGAAAATCTATAGTTCGTTCGGATTCAAAGATTTCATTATCTGTTGCGGCTATAAACAATATGTGATTAAAGAATATTTTGCGAACTATTTCAGACATAATAATGATATGACTGTAAACCTCGCCGATAACAGTGTAGAAATACACCGCAAACATGCTGAGGATTGGAAAGTGACTTTAATTGATACCGGTTTACATACCCTTACAGGAGGAAGAATAAAAAGGATACAAGAGTACGTGGGCAACGAGCCATTCTTACTCACCTACGGCGACGGTGTGGGCGATGTAGATATTGCCGCTACTGTTGCTAGCCATAAAAATGCAGGAAAAATTCTTACCATGACCGCTTACGAACCTAGCGGTAAGTTGGGAGTACTTCATATTGCTGAAAATGGAAATGTAGACGCTTTTGAAGAAAAACCGAAAAATAGCGGTGCTTGGATCAATGCCGGATTTTTTGTTTGCGAACCAGAACTCTTTAATTTTGTAGGAAGCGACCACGAAATGTTTGAAAGAGAACCGATGCAAAAGCTCATTGAACAACAACAACTCAACGCCTACAAACACACGGGTTTCTGGAAACCTATGGATACGCTAAAAGATAACGCAGATCTGAATAGCTTATGGGATGCTGGTGAGGCCGCATGGAAAATTTGGTAAAATTTTAACGAAAAATAAAAATGTTTAATAATATATATAAAGGAAAAAAGGTAGTAGTAACAGGGCACACTGGCTTTAAAGGCTCGTGGCTCTCTTCTTGGTTAATCATGTGTGGCGCAGAAGTGTATGGATATTCCATCGACATTCCTTCGCAACCTTCTATGTTTGAAGAACTAAAACTAGAAGAGAAATTGCACCACCATATTGGCGATATTCGCCATAAGGAAGCATTTGCCGCATACCTCAACAAAGTACAACCGCATTTCCTCTTTCACCTAGCGGCGCAAGCCATCGTATCCACCTCGTATGCAGAACCTTTCGACACCATTACCACCAATGTGGTAGGAACAGCCTCTATTCTGGATGCCGTTTGCCACGCGCAATGGCCCATGACAGTAGTGATGATTACCAGCGATAAAGCATACGACAATGTAGAGTGGATATGGGGATACCGCGAATGCGATGCCATGGGAGGAAAAGATGTA
>CAYJOY010000159.1:0-5485 GCA_964371885.1 uncultured Lentimicrobiaceae bacterium
AAAGAGAACTGACTTCCTGTTTTATCGGCCACATGGCTATATGCACCTGGGTTGGTACGCGAGCCCGCCGAAATTTGACTTACCCCGTAACTAAACAGTTCCGTTCTCAGTTCGTCGTTTTCGCGCGTACTGAGAATAATACCTGTATATGGGAGGGCTATTCTTATAATGGCAATAATTTTTTTGAAATTATCGTCATTTAATGGGAATGGAATATTTTCGGTAAGAGGTGCACCTTCGGCTGGTTCAATACGAGGAAAGCTGATAGTATGAGGCCCACATCCATACGTATTTTCCAAATGGAAAGCGTGTTGCATTAATGCTAGCACCTCAAATCTGTAATCGGCTAAGCCAAACAAAACCCCTAAGCCTACATCGTGAATACCCCCTTGCATGGCTCTATCCATCACATTTAAACGGTAATGATAGTCGCTTTTAGGCGTATTTTCTGGGTGATACTGTTTATAGAGCAACTCGTCGTAAGTTTCTTGAAAGCAAACGTAAGTGCCTATATTTTCTTTACTTAGCTTTTTAAAATCTTCAACCGACATGGGCGCCAATTCAATATTAATCCGCTTTACACTTGCCTCATCCTCTACACATCCATATACTGTTCTAATAGCTTCCACCACATAATCTACATTATTATGCGGCGATTCACCACAAATTAGGAGCAACCTTTTATGACCATCGTGGAGTAACATCTTAGTCTCTTCTGCTATCTCTTCCATATTTAACACCTTGCGTGCTATCGATTTATTAGAGCGACGGAAAGCGCAATACAAGCAATTATTAACACAAGCGTTGCCTGTATATAGCGGGGCAAATAGTACTAATCTTTTACCATAAATCTCCTCTTTTACCGTTCTTGCTACATCCATTATCTTATGAATATCTGAATAATCGGTAACTAACAATAGCGAGGCAATTTCTTGAAGCGACAAACCTTTCAGTTCTTTCGCTTTGTTTAAGATTCTTGAAAACTCTTCTTTACTAGGGGGAGTTCCTGCTAACATTTCATATAACTCTTCTCTTTGAATATGAAATGATTTAACTTTATTTTCCATAATTTGGGTTTATAATGATATTTTTAGAGAAAACATTTCATTTTCCCGCCATTTTCAATTTGTTATTTTTATATTTTCTTACTTTTCTTCACATTTACAATTATTTGGATTGGCATGTTGTTCCATAATTATACACTACACTTCGAAACAGTGTCTGTTTCCGCTACAGCAACCTGGCTGCAACAAAGCAATCATTTCCATAAATATCTCTGCTGGTTCTTTTGGCGAATTTACCCCAAACATTTCGTGTAACTGTGCATAGAATTGATAATCGTTCCAGTTAATTTTTGCGGGCAGTATCGCTTCAAACGTTTGCGCTACTTTAAAAGTAGAGGTAAAGCTACCTCCTAACTCTACCGCAAAATTCATGGGTAGTACTAAATGAGCGAGTGCCGTTGTTTCATTTTCGAAAAGCGACTGCACACATACAAAATCTACCATTGCAATAGCATCGAGTACAAACGGATGCGAGGCTACAATATTATCTCCTACCACAAATAGATTACGGGCGCGCCCCTCATGTAGCAAAGTACCTGTGCATACCCTATTGCTAGAGAGCGACTCTACCCCCCAAACCTGCGACAATAACTGTAGATACTCCTCTTCTATCTCTCTAAAACCTGGGCCATACTCGTGGTGTGCCCCCATGTCGAACAACCCTTGCGTGTTGCAATGTTCTTTCAATAACATTAAACCCGAAAAGGTTTTTCCTTGTTTCTCGGTGAGCAACATTAAGTTTTTCAACTCATAGAAAGTCTCTCTATTGCTCCCTTTCTCCGACAAAATAAAAACAGTTTCAGTGGTTGCTAGTATTTGTGTTGCCATTTCTTGCACCACCTCCATTGTAACATTAGCTTGTTGTAAAAGTTCTTCGAAGTTAAACTGTTTCACTTTTTCTATATACTCTTCATACTGAAGTGCTAAGCCAGTTGTAAAAATCCCTTTTTGCAACTGATTCTTTACAATATAATAGTTAACACATTTTATAAAAGCGGCATAGTCGTTAATTAGCAGTTGCGTATCAACGCGGTGTTTTAATGAATTTTCTGACAGATGGGTTAAGAGAGTTACTGGGGTCGACAGTCTATTGCGGCAATTTTGCACTAAATGGCTCACTACTGGGTGGTTGTTTGGCAAATCGCCACCTACAATTACAATATGTTTAGCCCCATATATTTCCCCTAACGGTAAGTTATCGTTTTTATCGATATTGAAACGGGTAGTTTTATCGAGGAAATAAGAGGAGGTGATGGCATTGGTTTTTACGCAGGCGCGCGCCAACTTCTGCACCATATAAATCTGTTCATTAGTAAGGGTAGCCCCTACTAAGAAACCTGTATGTTTTCCTTCTTTATCGCTTGTTATCTTTTCATGGATAATAGCGAGTGCTTCTTGGGTTGAAATAGGGAGAAGTTTCCCCTCTTTTCGCAACATGGGCTGGGTAATTCTCCCCTCTTTATTCCATATATCGTAATTGAGTTTAGTTTCTCTATTTATTAATCCCCAGTGATTTACCATTCCTATCCTGGCGGTGGTGCCGTAAATTCTTCCAGCATGCTCTAAAATATCTATTTCAAAGCCTTCAGAGCCGAACGGATCTATTGTTGGTAATTTCTTGAAAGGGAGTGCCAATGTTTTTTGCTGATAGTTTTGATGCAATGCCCCTGTGGGACAGGTATCGATACATAATCCGCAGCTATCGCATTTACTTGCGTTAAGGTCGCCTTCAATATTGGGGGCAATAAAGGTTTTCGAGCCTCTATTCATAAAGCCGAGCGCATTGTTGCCAGTATACTCTTTACACACCCGCACGCAACGTCCGCACAAGATACATTTATTATTATCTATCTCAATATGAGGATGCCCAAAACAGGGTGCAAACTTTTGATAGTGTCCTTTATAGGTAGTTTGCTGTGCACCATATTCGGTTGCATACTGTTGTAACTTACAATCATAAAAAGCCACACAACCACATTCCAAGCAACGTTCTGCCTCGCAAACAGCCTTCTCTTCACTATTGTATCCTAATTCAACTTCATTAAAATTATTACGGTCGCCCTCATCAAGCACAGGCATTTCGTAGCGCACCGATTGTTGAAAGCGGTTCGTGTAATCTTCTCGCTGCTGTTTTTCAAAAATATCTTTTTTCGAAACAAATGGTTTTTTATAGGCTTGCACTACTTTTTCGGTAGTGCCATCTGTAATAAAAGCGGCTATGTATTTAGCTGCTTTTTTGCCCCCCCCAATAGCTTCTATAATATTTGTTGGACCAGTAACGGCATCGCCAACCGCAAATATTTTAGGGATATTCATTTGCATGGTTTGCTCGTTTGCATCTAACGTTTGCCACCTGTTTAGCTGCAATGATTCAGGCGCATAATACTCATTAAACACCTCTAATACTGGATGCTGTATTTTTTGACCCGTGGCGGGTAGTACTAAATCGCAGGGTAAATCAAATTCGCTACCTTCAATAGGAACTATACTAGAGCGGCGCGACCCTGGCTGCTTTTCGGCTTTCATTTTAATACATTTCAGCCCTGTTACCAGCCCGTTATCGTCGTAAATAACACCAATGGGTGTCGATAAGAAGAGGTATTGCACCCCCTCTACTTTCGATTCGTGAATTTCGATCGGGTTAGCAGGCATATCGGCTTCTGTACGGCGATAGAGTACTATTACATCATCGCTCCCACAGCGTCGCGCAGAACGGCAACAGTCCATGGCCGTATTTCCTCCCCCTACAACCACAACACGTTTCCCACTAAGGTTCGTTTCATTATTGGTTTCAGCATTTTTCTTCAGGAAATCGATCCCTGCCACTAAGTTAGGACTTTCACTTTCTCCTATTCCTAGTAGGTCGCCATCTTGTGCCCCTATGGAAATTAGGATGGCATCGTAATTTTTATCGAGGTCGGCTACGGCAACATCTTTACCTACATCATTATTAGGGAAGATGCGAACACCTAGGTCTGTAATATTTTTTATCTCTTTGTCTAACACTGCATTCGGCAATCTATATTCAGGTATTCCGAAGCGTAGCCAGCCACCTGCAGCATGGGCGCGTTCGTATATATCCACCTGAAAACCATTTATTTGCAGATAATGAGCTGCCGACAATCCACCGGGGCCACCGCCCACTACTGCCACTTTTTTTCCATTCAAAGGTTTTACGGTAGGGGTAACTGGTTGCTCAGCCACAAAGTCGAAATCGGTAACATATCTTTTTAGGTAATCGATACCTACCGACTGGTTGTCTTCTGTTAAATGTCGGCGACACGCCGCCTCACAAGGGCGCACACACACACGGCCGCAAATAGCGGGGAGCGGGTTTGTCTCTTTTATTAACGCCACCGCTTGCTGGTACTGTTTTTTTTCTATTAACGACAAATACCCTTGCACGTCGACACCCGCAGGGCAAGTGAGTGTACACGGAGCCAAACAGTCGGCATAGTGGTTACTCAGCATTAACTCGAGTGCCATCTTGCGAGAGGCACGCACCTCGGGCGAATCGGTTTCTATCTCCATACCATCGGTAGCAATAGTAGAACACGACGGCTGGTGAGTGCGAAACCCTTTAATGGCTACCACACATATAAAACAAGAGGAAAAAGGCTTCAATTTAGGGTCGTGACAAAGATAAGGAATCTCTATCCCTAAACTTTTACAAATATTTAAAATGGTCTCCCCTTTTTGGGCTTGGACAGCTTGTCCGTTAATTTTAATGTGAATTAAATCGTTCATTTCAACCAGTATTCTTTATCTTTTTTTAACCCGCAAAGTTACATTTTTTTAGTCAATAAATATATTCATAAAAATTTTTTTTTTCAACGCTATTATTTCAAAAAATAAATTAAATTCGCCAATTAATTTTTTAAGATGAAAAGACTATTTTTTATACTTACGATACTCGTTGCAGTATCTATTCAAAACATTGGTGCTCAGAATGTTTTAGAGAGAAGAGATCGAAACAGCACAGAAGAAAAAAAAGCTACACCTAAAGATAGCACGGAAAGAAATGCCGAAATGTTTCGCGATAGGTTAATTGTTGATTTATTTCACACCTTTTGGTTAGGGCTACCTGGCGAGGTTAACAACAAAAAATTCAACCCAGGTTTTAACGTTTCGGTGCTTTGGGATTTTAAAGCGAAGAAAGAATCTCCTATTTCTTTTGGTCTCGGGGTTGGCTGTCAATATCACACCCTCTTTTCTGATGCCGTTTTGCAAAAAAGCAACGACGACATCATGAAATTTTATGTGCTGCCCGAATCGTTTATAGAGGAGTATAAACCCACTACACTTCGAATGACCTACATTAGTTGTTATATCCCGTTAGAGTTCCGTTATCGCCATAGCAACGGATTCAAGTTCACTGTAGGGGGTCGCTTAGGGCTTATTGCTGAGCTGTCGCAACGCTA
>CAYJOY010000160.1:0-2352 GCA_964371885.1 uncultured Lentimicrobiaceae bacterium
CAACGATTTTGCCATGCCTACCTACAAATTAGATTCGTTGGGAACCATTCCGCAAGTGCGACATACCTACCAATATGTAAACTCTGCCTATCCTTGTTTAAACGAGAAACAACTAGGAATAGGAGAGGCCACCTTTGGCGGGCGCGCCTCGTTACAGTCTGATAATGGCCTTATTGACTGCACGCAACTGTGCCAAATATTAATGGAACGCTGTTCAACGGCACGCCACGCCATTCAAGTAATGGGGCAACTCATTGAGGAGTATGGCTGGGTAGACGATGGGGAGTGCTTAACCATTGCCGACCCTAAAGAGGTGTGGCATGTGGAAATTGTAGGCGAAGGCAAAGGGAAGCGTGGAGGAATATGGGCAGCACAAAGAGTACCCGACGACCACCTTGCTGTTAATGCTAATGCTAGCACTATCAGAAAAATAGACCTCAAAAACCCCGACTTCTTCATGGCATCGGAGAATATCTTTAAAGTGGCCATAGACTCGGGGTGGTGCCAGTCGGCAGAAGATTTTGAGTTTTGCTATGCCTATGCTCCCGAAACGAGAGAAAGCATAGCAGCGCGCCGCCGCGAATGGCGCGTGTTCGACTTAGTAGCTCCCTCGCTAAAATTAGACCCAAACGATAAAGATTACCCATTCTCGGTAAAACCAGACCAACCTATTACCCAAGAATTAATGGTAAAGATATTTAAAGACTACTACGAAGGAACCCCATACGACATGACTAGAACCCATACTGTAAAAGATAAGGAGGGCAACCACGTAATATCGCCACTCGCCAATCCGCAAATGCCTTACGATCAGTTAGAACTAGACAGAGTGCGCGGCGGCTGGTTTAGTGTTAACGACAACACCAACGAAGTAACTTTCTTGGGCGAACGTACCATTGCCCGTTGGTACACTATGTATGCCACTATTATACAATGTAGAGATTGGCTACCCAACGAAGTAGGTGGGGTAGTGTGGATGGCACTCGATAACGTAGCCACATCTATATATATCCCTATCTATCCAATGGTTACACACTTGCCATCTGCTTACGAAACCCCAGGAAGACCTAATGGCTATACCATGGAGTCGGGATGGTGGGCGTTTAACAGATTGAGCACCCTTGCACACCAACGCTGGGGAGATATGCGCCACGATATTGACGGCGTGTTTGTACCTTGGCAACAAGAACTGTTCGATAACCAAAAAGGGTTCGAAACAGAAATAGTAGCACTCCTTAAAGCTAATAAAAGAGAAGAAGCGATACGTAAAATGACAGAATATACCAACTTCTGGGGCGAAAAGGTAGTTAAAGAGGCATGGCGTTTGGGCGACTTCTTCTGGACTAAATACGATGAGAAGTTTTAATGTAGACACTTCTAAAAATTGCTTTCCTAGATTTGAGACGAGATATTAAGTAGATTTTTCGCATTTAGTAAAAGTTTTTTTCGCAAATGTTTCGTTAATGATATTGATTTAAACTTCTTTTTAACGCTTATTTTGCATCAGATACAAATGAAATATTCGTAGATTACGAGGGTTTAGTAGTTTCATGTTTTTTTATTGTATATTTGCAATGAAAAAAAACAGTGAATAGAGCACTAAAACAATAAGTGATTCATGCCATTAAGACAAAATCGTATGAGAACAAGTAAAAACAATAGATACCCATATTTAATGAGCAGTTGTAGCTTGATTACTTGTTGTTTACAAAGCTTCTTCATATCTATTTTCAAGCAAAGAAAAGTGCCTAAACAAAGGGTTGTTAGTGCCTCTTGTCTCTAGCAACCCGCTATTCCTAATTTTCTCTTTTTATTGCAAAACTCTTTCAAAATCTATCAAAAAAAACAGATTTGTGAAGAAAAAACGCCCAGTATATAAGAAAAACAAGACAATAATGGCGTTAAAAAATATCTATTATGAAAAAAAATATCTATTATGAAAAAAAATATCTATTATGAAAAAAAATACATTTTTTTATTGTTATTTACGATAATTATTGTTGGAATACAAGCCCAAAGCACCTATTATTACAAAGGAGATAAAGAGCAGATCATAGCGGATCTCAACAAGGTTAATGTAACTTTTTCTCCAAACTTTAATATAGCACTGTTGCCCACTACTGATTTTGAAGCAGCTGATCTTAACATCAGTAATATTACGGGCAGTAGCACCTTATTCGGAACCATCAATCTTAAAAATGTTCGAAACACATTTGAATATGACCAGAGAATAACATATTTAAAGTCATTAAATGGAGTAATAGCGATTTCTCCTTTCTTTTCTGCTGAGCAATCAGAATCTATTGGCACCTCTTCTATTTTTTATGTAAAATTAAAAAATAGCAACGACAT
>CAYJOY010000160.1:2392-5468 GCA_964371885.1 uncultured Lentimicrobiaceae bacterium
AGTGGTTCAACCTGTTCCATACATGCCAAAATGGTATCGACTAGCATCTAACAACGTGGATACAAATTCAATAGAAATGTCAAACATTTTTTTTGAATCAGGATTTTTTGCAGATGTAGATCCTGGCTTTTTGCTTAAAATGGAGTTAAGTTGTGCTGAGGATCCTGGTTTTGTCTCGCAGTGGGGGTTATATAATAACGCATATGATAATTACGATATTAATGCTTGCGAAGCTTGGAATTTAAGTAAAGGGACAGGGATTAAAGTGGCTGTGATTGACAATGGGATAGAAACAACACACAGTGATTTAATCAGTAACATAGATACTCTAAGCTATGATGCCTTAAATGATACCTTTCCAAGTGTAGTTTATAATATTGAGAATGAGCCTCACATTTATCCACATGGCACCGCTGTCGCTGGAATCATAGCGGCTAGTGAGAACAACTTACAGGTAATAGGGGTAGCACCTCAGTCTCAATTAATGAGCATAAGTCATAATATGCTTGAATCAGCTACCTATTTGGAAGAGTTGGCAAGTGGTATATCATGGGCTTGGCAAGAAGGAGCAGACATTATTAACAACTCATGGGCAATTGAGTTAAGTTCTGGAACAAGTCCACTCTTAGAAGATGCCATCTCTGAAGCACTAACCTTAGGTCGTGATGAAAAAGGATGCGTAGTTGTTTTTGCTGTAGGGAACTGGAATCGCGATGTTTTTTATCCTGCGCATACATGCGACGAAGCAATCCGAGTTGGAGCAATTATTAAAGAAGGAACCCGCTGGGCAAATTCTAACTATGGGAATGATTTAGATGTTGTTGCACCTGGAGATGCTATTACCTCTACATCTCCAAATAATGAAACATTTGGTTTTAGAGGCACATCTATGGCTGCTCCTTTTGTATCTGGAATTGCCGCACTCATCCTTGCAGTTGATAGTAATCTTACCTCTCGACAAGTAAAAGATATTATAGAAATTACAGCACAAAAAATAAGTCCTAATAACTACAATTACACTACACTTCCATTTAGCAACCACCCAAACGGAAGTTGGCACGAAGAGATGGGCTATGGTTTAGTGGATGCATACGCAGCTGTTTTAAAAGCAAAAAATTTAGAAACTAATCTTTACATTAAAGATTCTATTGCTGATCAAGGATGGGAACATAATAACACACAAGTGATGTGGAATAGTCCAAGTATTTGGATAGAGGATCTTAATGGAAATGTAATAGAAAATCCTCATGGTGATACAGATTATAACGTATGCGTTAAAATTCATAATAAAAATGATGTCGCAACCGATGGCACTCAAAAACTCTATCTTAACTGGGCAAAAGCAGGAATAGACTTACAATGGAATCACCATTGGAGTGGCACAAATTACTACAACTGTGGTGGTACAAATGTTCCTAAAGGAGGAGTCATAGGGAGTTCTACAGGAACAGAGATAGGTGCCATTTCGGGAAAAGGCGATAAAATAGTAAAGGTAAGATGGCGCGTCCCTCGTGCTGAAGACTATGCAAATTGTTCCCCTTTTTCAGAAGATCAATGGCATTTCTGCTTGATAGCACGTGTACACGATGACTTTGATATATTAAATGAAAGTGCAAATAACGCTAACATGGCCGTGTTTGTTACACACAATAACAACGTAGCATGGAAAAATCTTTCGGTATTAAATAGTCAATTTTCAAGAGCTGTCGTTTCCATTACTAATCCTTATTCAACCCCTCAATCTTTTTCAGTAAAATACCGTGCATATCCAAACAATGAAAATGAAAAATTAAACCAGTTCGCTGAAGTTTATATAACTATTTGCGATGAATTGGCTGCTCAATGGAATGGAGATGGCACAGGTTTTAAAAGAATTAAAATGAATACGCTGTTAGTAATAGATGATGAAGTAATGCTCGAAGGGGTAATCATGCAGCCCAACAAACTCTATACCCTTGAAACATTTGTTAGCTTTTTAACGCAAACAACGCCAACAAATAACGAATTTCATTTCGATATTATGTTGTATGATAATGATACCAAATTAATTGGCGGAGAGCACTATAAAGCAACTAAAGACAACGAACGTGACTTTGAAGCGATTGCGTTAGATGATGTAACTTTACTATCATCACAATCGGCCACGTTTACCGCCACATCTATTAACGAAGATGCCTCTTACACCTGGTTTAACCAAAGTGGAGATACCATTGCAGTTGGGCAAACTTTAATCACAACACCGCAAATGAGCCAAAAGTATACCCTAGAAGTAGTGGCAGATTCAGATGGTGCTAGAGACTACGATGAAGTAACTGCTACTGTGCAAGGAGGAACCATTATGCAAATAACACCGAATCCTGCATCAGAGCAAGTAAATATTAGCTATCAACTAGCTCCTAATATTTCTCTATCACAATTACAAATAGTAAATACGATGGGAATTGTTGTTAAATCACAAATCATTAACAATCAAAACAATAACACATCCATTACTGTTCAAAACCTAATGACTGGTCAATATGTAGTACGATTAGTATCTTCAACAGGAGGTATTTTAGATTCAAACAGTTAAAAAAAATTTTAAACTTCAACTTACTATTCATAGCATCTCTATTTATAGCAAGTATTACATTTACAGGATGCCAGCCAGAAACGGAAAAGGAAAGTATAACAGGAGCATGGAAAGATCTTCTTAGCGAAATGACGCTTGAGTTTGAAGAGGATGGAACAGTTTATCAAAAAGGAGGTTATATCGCAGACCGAGAAATGACGTATGAAATTTCAGAAAATGAGATTTGCTTTACATACGAACACTCCGCAGATACTATACTATCCCTATCCTCTGTCTGTTTTCAATATGAGTTTATGAATGATGATGAAATGCTAATGCTTTACGGACCTACAAACTTCTTTACGGGGGCACTTGTAGGTTTTGGTGAACGTTTATTTGAAAGGGTTAACGAATAATAAGTACAAACTTTTAAACAAAAACATTATGAAA
The DNA here is from genome assembly GCA_964371885.1 of uncultured Lentimicrobiaceae bacterium. Classification (GTDB taxonomy): domain Bacteria; phylum Bacteroidota; class Bacteroidia; order Bacteroidales; family WCHB1-69; genus CAYJOY01. The sequence goes on from CAYJOY010000160.1 coordinate 5,394, forward strand.
CAGTTAAATGAACGTTTTACTATAGGAACATTGTTAATGATACTCCTCTTATTAACAGGCTCGTTATTCAATAGT
>CAYJOY010000161.1:0-5432 GCA_964371885.1 uncultured Lentimicrobiaceae bacterium
GTTGGTTTTTTGCAGATAATAAATCAAAATTTGAAACAATCTTCTTGTCGAAAAGGGCTTTCTTGCTATCGAAGTTAAGTTGTGCCGTAGCAACATTCGCTTCACAAATACCAACGGTAGCACGCGCCGCACTTAATTGCCCAATATAAGGTACTTGATCAATAATAAATAAAACTTCCCCTTTCTTAACCTCGTTGCCTTCCGTAACTCGTACTTCTGTTAAGTGCCCATCAACGCGTGGTATAATCTTTATATCTTGTTCACCACGAATAGAAGCTGAGTAACGGTTCGATAATTCGATGGTTTGTGGCTCCATTTTTAACAATTTGTACGCTTGAACTGCAGATACTTGCTCCGTTTTTTGATGACATGATGTAGAAATAAATCCTAATAATGCTACGATTAATAACGTTTTTATTCTCATTTTTTTATTGTTTTTTATTGTTTCCTTTTTGATTGTTAGCAATTTAATTATTTATTCTTGACTTTGAATTTTTTTAAATATTCTAAGAGATGTTATCACAAATATAAAACTGAACGCTCGTTCAATTCGGCGGCAAAAGTACATTTTTTTTATAAACAGTGATACATAAAAAATCTATTTTATAAATTTGTTTGAAATTCTTTAAAAAATGACTGATTTTTTCGTATTTTTGCGCCAAAATTTCGGAATGAAAAAGTGGGTGTAATCATGTTTTTTATTTATCGAAATTTTCAATAATATTAATATTGATTTATGATTTCAAAACAATCGAAAGCATTTTTTTCGGCGGAGGAAGAGACAGCAGTACTTATATCTGTATCGACGCCCGAAATTCCACAGGAGAAAACGTTAGAATACTTAGATGAGTTGGCCTTTTTAGTAGATACGGCAGGAGGTAAAGCGGTAAAGAAGGTGATTCAGAATTTACCACATCCCGATAGGAAGAGCTATTTAGGGAGCGGGAAATTGCAAGAGGTAGCGGAGTATGTAGAAGAGCATAAGATTACGATGGCTGTTTTCGACGATGAGTTATCGCCATCGCAAACTAGGAATATAGAGAACGAGTTAAAATGTAGGGTAATTGACAGGACTCGTTTAATTTTAGACATTTTTTCGAAGCGTGCACAAACGGCACATGCCAAAGCACAGGTTGAGTTGGCGCAGTACCAGTATTTACTGCCACGATTATCGAGAATGTGGACCCACTTAGAGAAACAGCGAGGTGGTATTGGAATGAGGGGGCCTGGTGAAAAGGAGATAGAGACCGACCGCCGTATTATTCGTGATAGAATAACATTGCTTAAGAATAAATTGAAGGAGATAGACAAGCAGAAGCACACGCAACGTGCCAACAGAGAGCAGTTTGTTAGAGTAGCACTGGTAGGATATACCAATGTTGGGAAGTCGACATTAATGAATCTTTTAAGCAAGTCGGATGTATTTGCAGAGAACAAACTATTTGCCACACTAGATACTACCGTTAGGAAAGTAGTGGTTGATAACCTCCCCTTTTTACTTTCAGACACCGTCGGGTTTATAAGAAAGCTGCCCCACTCGCTCATCGAATCGTTTAAATCTACACTAGATGAGATTAGAGAGACCGATCTTCTACTGCATGTGGTAGATATTAGCCATCCCGATTTTGAGGATCAGATTCGAGTGGTAGATGAAACATTACAAGAGATTGGAGCGGGTAATAAGCTGAAAATGTACGTCTTTAATAAGGTAGACCAATACTCGTGGGTTGAAAAAGAGGAGGATGATTTAACCCCTATGCAGAAGGAGAATATTACATTAGAGCAGTTGAAAGAGATGTGGTATGCGAAGATGGAAAAGAACACTCTTTTTGTCTCGGCCAAGACAAAAGAGAACTACGAAGTATTGCGAGAAACACTATATGAAGAGATAAAGAAGTTACACATTCAAATTTATCCACATAACCATTTTTTGTATTAAGATTTTCTATATTTTCGCGCTGTAAATTTTAAGTTATTATGGGTAAACTTCCAGACACAATAGATAGGATGACTAGGCTCCGTTTGCGCCTCTCCGCATTCCGCTCATTACTAAGTATCGCGCTCACTTTCTTCTTCATAGGTGCGCTCACATTTATTGTATTTTTTGCTGCAAGATACATGCAAAACCTCTCCAAAAAAGTAGAGGTTGAGGTGCTTTTTTACGAAGATGTGAAAGATGTTGACATAATTGCTATAGAACAGCAGCTAAAATTAGAGTCGTATATTGCATCGTCGCGCGTTTCATCGCGTGCCGATAATATTCAAGAGGCCATAAGAATTGTAGGTAACGATTACACCGAAATATTTCCGAGCCCCGTTACCGCTACCATTATTTTTAGCGTAACACCTAGCGCAGCCAATGGTGAATCGTTAAGTCTCATTGCCCAAGAAATAGAGAAAAACCCTATGGTTAGAGATGTTGAGTACTCCGATACGATGGTAGAAACGGTACTTAATAATTTTCGAAAGTTACAATGGATCATCCTCTCCATAAGCGCTGTTTTTATATTAATAACGATGATGCAAATAGCCAATTTTATAAGATTAAACGTATATGCAAAGAGGTTTAATATCAGATCGATGTTGTTAGTAGGTGCTACCCATAGCTTTGTGCGCAAGCCGTTCTTATGGAAGGGGCTAGTACAAGGAATTTGGGGCGGTGCTTTATCTACTGTGTTATTAGGATTGATGCTTTACCAAGGAAACTATCTACTTCCAGAGTTTGTAGATTTTACACTTATTGCAGAAATAGCATTCCTGTTTGGGGTACTTTATGTTTTCTGTATCTTATTTTGTTTATTTACAACGTTATTCTCTGTAAATAAATATATTAAAATGAATACTGACCAATTATATCTATAACCATTTATGAATAGAATTACCAATAAAATCCAAAACGAGAAAACAAACACGCCACTTTTCCGTAAAGTTAACTATATATTAATGGGTATAGGACTTGCGTTACTTGCTGTAGGTTATCTTTTATTAGTAGGGGGTGGCGCGGAAGACCCATCAGAGTTTAACCCAGCCATTTATAATGCAAGAAGAATGAATGTTGCCCCAGTGCTTATTGTGGCAGGTTTGCTAATAGAGATAGTGGCCATTATGTATTATCCAAAGATGAAAAAAGAGGATAACGTTGCTTAAAACTATTGTTTTTTGGGGGAGAAATGCACGGTGGCAATCGTTACCGCAGTCCATATTTCCTGCAATTGTTGCCATAACTTTGGTTCATAACCATGAGAATTTCTCGTGGGGAAACACCTTATTAGCTTTATTGGGGGTGGTTTGCGTACATTTAGGAACCAACCTTTGGGACGATTTTTTCGATTATACCTATAATGACACCTCTTTTCGCGACCGTATTGCCTCCTCGGGAATACGTGCCCGTATTGCCAAGTGTACCTATCTTACCGAAGGGTTAACCACGGTGAAAAATCTGAAAATAACAATATTCCTATTATTGTCAATAGCTTCTTTAATAGGTGTTTACTTCATTTTTCTGCGAGGGTTCCCATTGTTGTTCCTTATTTTATTGGTGGCATTGCTCGCCTTTGCCTATTCTGGAAAACCGCTGCAATTAGCGGCGCGGGGATGGGGTGAGGTAATTATTGGAATGCTGTTCGGACCCGCGCTCATGGTTGGAATGGCTATTGCCGCTGTTGGATATGAACACCTTACCGAGGTGTTGCTCTTCTCTATACCTATTGGGCTGTATACCACCAATGTAGTGTTTATACATGCTATTATTGATATAGAGGCCGATAAATCGATAAATAAAAAAACGTTAGCCGTTCTTATTGATAATCCGTTGCGAAATAGAATCGCTTGTTTCATCATTACATATACCCCTTATTTGTTGATTATAGCAGGGGTGGCATCTTCTACTATTTCGCCCTATTACCTGTTTACTTTACTAACGCTTCCGTTGGCAATCGATTTTACCCATTTGGTATCTCAATTTCACAAGAATCCCAGCGCTCTAGTAAAAAGAAAGTGGTACCACTTCCCGATGGAGAAATGGCAAGAGATTGAGGAGGTCGGGATCTCGTGGTTTATGGTGAGATGGTATGCCTCGCGAAATCTATTAATCTATTTTTCGTTAATTTGTGTGTTGGTAAGTTTAGTGCAGTAAAGCGCGCACTTTATCCACCTTTTGTTCCATGTTCCATGCAACATCTACCCAATGAATGGTAAAATTATCGCGTTCCATCTTACGGAACCAAGTCATTTGTCGCTTCGAAAACTGATGAATAGCAATATTAAGTTTCTCTATCATCTCTTCTTTACTCATCTTGTTTTGTAGAAAGAGCGTTAAGAATTTGTACTCCAAACCGTATCTGATGAGTTGTTCTTCAGGTGCTCCATTTTTAATAAGTTGTGCCACCTCTTCTATCATGCCTTCTTCTATTCGTTGGTGGAGACGGGTGGTAATTTTATTTCTAATAAAGTCTCTATCTCCTTTAATTCCAATAATAACAGAAGGGATAGGGGTAGATGTTTCGAGCAGTTCGGGGTGGTTTTTATAGTATGTTTCTATCTCTATGGCACGTACTAGTCGGCTACGATCTTCAATATCGGTAAGGTTGTGAACAGTGCGCATTTGCACCAATTGTGCCACTAGAGTTTCTATACTTTCTTTTGCGAGTTGTTCTCTCAGTTGGTGGTTATCGGGAACGGGGAAGAGTTTATACCCTTTAAGGAGTGCCTCCACATACATGCCGCTCCCGCCGCAGAGGATCACTTTTTTGCCACGTTGTTGAATCTCTTTAATAGCTTCAATGGCAGCTTTTTGAAATTGGAACACGTTGTATTCTTCGCCGGGCTCAGCAATATCGATAAGGTGATAAGGGATATTGCCATACTCGCTGAGGTCTTTCCCTGTGCCTAGGTCCATCCCTTTGTACACTTGTCGGGAGTCGGCACTCACAATTTCGGCACCTAAAATAGAAGCTACCGCCACGGCAAGTTGTGTTTTGCCGGTGGCGGTGGGTCCTAATATGGTTATAATTTCTTGAAAATGATACATTTTCAGATTATAGAGATGCTGCAATAGCAATAGAATACAATTTTGTTTTGGCAGTGTCGCCGCGTGAAGAGAGGACACATGGAACTTTAGCTCCTGCTATAAATGCGCCCACTTCTGCATTGTTGAATTTGGTACAACATTTGTAAAAAACGTTACCACTTTCAATGTTAGGGAATAATAAACCGTCGGCATCGCCTGCAACTTCGCCACCCATCTTTTTAATGTCGGCAGCCTCTTTGTCTAACGCAACATCTAACGATAGTGGTCCTTCAATAAAAGCGCCACCTATTTGTCCGCGGTCGGCCATCTTAGAGATAATAGCACCATCAATACATGCCTGCATACCTACCGACATTTGCTCGGTTGCTGCCACTAATGCCACTTTAGGCTGAGCAATACCGAT
>CAYJOY010000162.1:0-5376 GCA_964371885.1 uncultured Lentimicrobiaceae bacterium
TTCTCCATCACTACTTCCCCATCTGGCATGCCCATCACTATTTTTTCCTCCCCTTCAACTAATTGGGTAACGCGCTCCCATGCCGCCTCGCTTACCATGCGTGGGTAAAAACGAGATTTCTGAATCTCCAATCCGTATAGTGCAGTACACGCTTCTTGAATAGCCTGCAGCAGCTTATCTTTTACCGATTTATGAACCAATAGATAATCGGGAGCAATGCACGTTTGCCCCGCGTTAATTAGTTTTCCCCAAATGATACGGCGAGCACTCACAGTAATGTCTGCATCTTTATCTACAATACAAGGACTTTTTCCACCTAACTCCAAAACTACAGGGGTTAAATGTTTTGCTGCCGCTTGGTATACTATTTTACCCAGTTGCGGGCTTCCTGTAAAAAAGATCATATCGAAGCGCTGTTTGAGCAATGCGGTGTTCTCGTCTTTTCCGCCGTGTTGAACAGATATATAATTGGGATTAAAATTTTTAGCGATAATTTTTTCGACAACTTTTGCTGTGGCAGGTGCATTAGGAGAGGTTTTTAAGATGGCGGTACATCCCGATGAAAGGGCACCTACTAAGGGGTTAATGAGCAACTGAAAAGGGTAATTCCATGGTGCTATAATGAGCGCAACTCCCAACGGCTCGTGATAAATGTAACTCCGCGAGGGGAACAATTGCAACGGTGATGCCACCCGCTTAGGACGACCCCATTTTCGCAAATTTTTAATATGTAAATCTATCTCCTGAATCAAGATCGCAATTTCGGTAACAAACCCCTCCTCTGGCGACTTCCTTAAATCGGACCCCAACGCTTCTAAAATCTCATCCTCATGATGCTGAATCGCCGCTTTTAAGAGACGGAGCTGCTGAATGCGAAATGTAATAGACTTTGTTTCCCCTGTGTTGAAATATTCTCTAAGATTTTTAACACTATCGATAATGCTTCTTTCCATATTTTTATTGATTATGATACGTATGTTCTCGCTGAAAATTTACCGTCATTTCATTGATATTCGGCACGCTCTTTTTCAGCCCACGAAAATACAAATTTTTTAGCTAGGAAACCATAACGGCAGAGTAATTATTCTCTTAAAAAAATAAAAACAGGAGAGAACATTACTTTTTTTACTATCTTCGCGAATCCAATTCACTTCATAAAAATTGTGAATACGTGTTGGAAATACAAAATCAAAAATAGTATGAAAATCTTAATTTCAATTCTCGTTTCTTCTCTTTTTTTTCTTTCTTGCAGTAATAATAAAGTGCAACTTGTCTCCTACCAGGATCAATATTCTCTCGAAATTCCTAGTTTTTTAGTGGAGGTAAATTCGGGGAAAGAGCAAGGGGCATCGTTGCAGTATTACCATGCTATGAAGGAGTTATATGTAAAGACTATTAATCATACCATTGAAGAGGGTGCTTACACGCTACAAAGATTGGGGCTCGACACTGAAGAGAATAGTGTGGCTACTCACGCCCATTTTCTTTTCGAAGAGAGAAAGAACGGTTATTCAGAAATAGAAGAGATGAAAACGGTGGATACGCTAATAAATGGAATGGCCGCAAAAATAGCCACCTTTAGAGGCGATGTAAACGGCGTTGACCTTTTCTATACGATGGGGGTGTATGAAGGAGCGCGCCACTTTTATCAGGTTCATGCCTGGACCGCAGGGAAACAACAACGCTTTCATGAAGAAAAAATGATGAAAATGTTGTATAGTTTAAAAGAACTTGATGGAGGGAAATAGCTAAAGAGAAGAGGCGGTATCAATAATAACATGGTTGATGAGGATTATTAAAAACAACAATTAAAAATGATTAAATAAAATTATGGAAAATAAAAATTTTGAATACAAAGGGTGGAAAGCCAACGGCTTTTTAATGCTATTTTTAAACCTATTACTAACAGGTGGTGCTATTTACGGATTGGTGATGGGCATTAGTCTTGAGTGGGGATGGCTTATAGGGGTAAACATCTTTTTAATTATTGTTTCGCTAATTAATTGGGCTGGCTTCATGATGTTAGAACCCAATGAGGCGCGCGTAATGGTGTTTTTTGGAGAGTACCGTGGCACCTTTTATAGCACTGGATTTCACTGGGTAAACCCGTTGATGGTGGCTAAGAAAATTTCTTTGCGCGCTGGCAATTTAAATATTGACCCTATTAAGGTAAACGACAAAACGGGCAATCCTATCATGATAGGATTAGTAGTGGTTTGGAGAATAAACCGCGACCATATTTACAAAGCAGTTTTTGATATTGACACCCCTGCCCCTGTTGCGGGTGCGCCAGCTAGCTCGAACGATAGAATGAATGTGCTACAAAAATTTGTGGCGGTACAAAGCGACGCTGCCCTTCGGGAAGTGGCTGGCCATTACGCCTACGATAACAATGGTAGTAATACCGACGAACTTACACTGAGAAGCAGTAGCGATAAAATAAACGAACAACTTGAAAATTGCTTGGCAGAAAGATTAGATTTGGCAGGTATTGAGATTATGGAAGCACGCATTAATTACTTAGCCTACGCTCCTGAAATAGCCGCCGTTATGCTCCGCCGCCAACAAGCAGATGCCATTATCTCCGCTCGCGAGAAAATTGTAGAGGGTGCTGTTGGAATGGTGCAAATGGCTATCGAGAAAATTACAAAAGAAGAGATTGTACAACTCGACAACGAGAAAAAAGCAGCCATGGTAAGCAATCTCTTGGTGGTGCTTTGCTCCGACGAAAACGCAACGCCTGTAGTACAAACTAATAGCTCTTCGCAACACTAGCTTGAGAACGTCTACGCTTGTTTCTCAGAAACTGAAACTAGAAATAGGTAGCGGGGCAGATAGATGTTAAAACAATGTAAGTTGCTGCGAAGCGGGTGGGGTATAGAAATTCATTTTGCAACTCATTTTTAACTGAGCACATTTTGCATAAAACGCCTGCGATATTTCTTTATATTGTGGCGATGTACAGTTGTATTGCTCCCCATATTTCTTTTCATATTGCGCTTGAACTTCTGGAAATGATTGTTCTAACATTTGATAAAAGTATTCTCTAGATCCCTTTCTAAGAGTTACTCCGAAGGCGGGAATAATGTAGGAGGCACCAGCGTCGTGGGCACGCTGTACTATTTCTTTTACATTCTCTTTTGTATCGTTAATAAATGGGAGGATAGGCATCATGGTAATGCCGGTGTAAACCCCTTGCCTTGCCAATGCTTCGATGGCTCGAAACCTTGCAGATGTGGTAGGGGCATGAGGTTCCACTTTTCTGGCTAACTCATCAGAAACTGTAGTAATAGTAAAACTCACCGCGGCATATTTTCGTGAAATATCCTTTAGTAAATCTAGGTCGCGTACCACAAGGTCGCTTTTCGTAATTACATGAACAGGAAATCGTTTGGCTGCTATTATCTTTAACGCACCCCGCGTTAGTTTTAGCTCTTGCTCAATTGGCATATAAGGATCGTTCATTGAGCCAGTTCCAATAGTTCCTTCTTTCCCTATTTTTCTGTTTAACTCTTTCGATAGCAACTGAAGCGCATTCTTTTTCACCGTTATTTCTGAGATGTTGCCCACCTTATAACACTCACTCCTAGTGTCGCAATAAATACAACCATGTTGGCAGCCACGGTATAGGTTCATGTTATAACTCATTCCAAACCACGTGTCTTCTGTTTTTAATCTCGATAAAATACTTTTTACTTCAATATATTGCATCCTTTATTTTTTTACCTGCAAATATATAACAAATAAATGAACTAATACGCGTGAAATACGCTCAATTGGAGAAAGTACAATCGACCATTGGATATACTGAATTAAGAAAACTGGCCGTTATTTACCGTGGCTGGGAGATGGTAAGATGAGTGCGGGTGAAGCGCATTACAACATCTTTCATTACCTACTAAATAATCCCAGCAATAAGTGCCAATGCTATTATTGCGAGCATTACCGACACGAGATATTGAATAGATTGAATCGTGATTTTTTTCAGAAACTTCTTCCCGAGTAGTGCCCCTGCGAGTGCTGCCAAAATGGCACAAAGTAGTAGCGTTATATTCTCACTAAGATTCGCGGCTTGAAAGCGGCTAAAGTATATCGACATTCTACTCAAGTCTACCAAGCAGGCAATGGCTACACCCGTGGCAACATAACTCTCTTTCGACAAACCACTTTTCATTAAAAAAGCGCTTCGCAATGCCCCTTGAATACCGGCTAATCCTCCAAAAAATCCACTCAATGCACCGCCTATTATCATCTTATTTTTATGGAAAGTTAGATTTTTGAAATAAGGAACTACCTCCATCATAGCAAATATAAGGAGCAGTATACCGATAGAAAGGTTAATGATAGAGATATGGAACGTGCGCTCATATAGTGTATAACTTGCAATAATAGGGAGCGACGATAGTTGCATCAACAGCCACGCGCCTGCGAAGGCAGCTACAATGGCTGGCAAACCAAAGCGAAGCAACACCTCTTTATTACAGTTTCGTCCCACTAAAGCAATTTTAAACATATTATTGCTAAAATGGACCACCCCTGTCATGGCGATGGCCACCTCCAACGGGAAAAATATAGCAAAAACGGGCATAAGGATAGTCCCTAAGCCAAAACCTGAGAAAAAGGTGAGCAATGAGGCCACAAGAGCCACTAAAGAAATAATAATGATTTCCATGATAGTTATTATGTTAATGGTTGATATTTATAATTTGGGTTCATGACTTTGATCTCTAAAGTGCGCGGGAGTACACCCTTGTACTCTTTTAAAAAATTTCACAAAATTGGAGACATCGGTGAAATTAAGAATATCCGCTACTTCGTTAATGGTGTTATCGGTGTGAAGGAGATACCTTTTGGCCTCAAGGAGGAGTTGCGCATCTATTAATTCTCCAGCCGTTACTCCGCAATTTTTCTTACAAACGTGTGATAAATTTTGAGGGGTAGTGCACAAAGCATTGGCAAACTCATTCACTTTATGCCACTCAAGGCACCGTTGAGGAAGCAACGTGAGAAATTTTTGATAAAGTTCGGAAACAGGACGAGTCGCACGCTGCTGATCATCCCGCAGTTGCAGTAGCTTACCCATGAGTACACTCAGATAACCGTGCAACACTTGTTGTGTATAAGGGGAAGGGTGCTTCAGTTCTTCTAGCATCGATTCTAAAAGAGAAAAAAAAGTGCGATTTTCACACAAGGAAAGTCGCGGAGTATAAGAGAGTTGGTGCAGCATTTCCAATAATAAAGGTTCAGTTATGGGATCAAACTCCGACGCTTTTAACAACAAAACAAACCCCTTGGGGATAGCGGTAAACTGCCAAAAATGCATTTGCTGCGGGTGCAAGAGAAAAAAATCGGGCGCCTCTACCACGAAGCTAGTCG
>CAYJOY010000163.1:0-5371 GCA_964371885.1 uncultured Lentimicrobiaceae bacterium
ATATCAAGGCAAGATGGAGGCTAGTGGTTTCATAGTGCTCATCTACGATCCAAAAGAAGTAGCCCTCCCCTTTTATCAAGATCAATTGTTAGAGGAAGCACCTCTTATGGGTATGACCCCATCAGTGACGTTGATGTCTTTTAAAAATGGGAAATTTGAATAACTTGAGATCAATGATTCCAATTCAAATAGTCTAAAAGGGCTTTTCGGAGGACACTTTGATCCTTTTTTCGAACCGGGATATTAGAACTTCTTGAAATGATCATGAAAATTGCACCATAGCCGTATGTATTTCCAGAAAACAGGTATTTTCGCAGGTGAAAATTAAATTAATTAAAAATTCATGTATCATTTGCTTATAATAATCTGAAATTAAAATGAATAAACAAGAGAAGTTATATCCTATTGGTACAAAATTTTGGGTGCGTTACTTATACGATCCGAATGAATCTTATGAACGATCACAAGAATCCATGCTGATGGAATCTCCTGACAATGAAAATAAGATTGATATAATTCAGCTTACCGAGTACTATGCCGGATATATAGATGGAAGTGTTGTTAAGCCATTTAATGATAAGAATGGTTTAACATATAATTATCTAAAACAAAATTTAGAAAAACAATGCTATGGTAAAATTGTGGAGTTTAGGATATTGGAAGATGAACCTTTGCCCGACAATAAATCGATAGATGAGATAGAAAAAAGTCCCACAAACACAAAAAACAGAAAAAAAGAAGGATTATGCTTTATTGGAGCAAAAATACGTGTGTAATAATGTGGAAGAAATTTGAAATGAGTACTTTGGATTCAGCAATAAAGTTGTAATTTTGCAATTTATTAATAATAAGCAAAAAAATGCCAAAAATTAAACTAAACATACCAGAAATTAAAGATAGTATAGCGAAATGGGCATCTCCTATAGTAACACAAGAGAAAGTTTGGGATTCAAACTACGTCTATATTAACGAAGTTGCAGGCTTAACAAATATAAAGAGGGAAGATTGGATTGAAGTTGCATTAAAAATTTTAAATTCGGTAGCTGGCGAATACGAAAACCAAAATTCGCTACTCTTGTTTTTACACATTTGTCTCAAATTTTCTAAAAAATCTATTATCCCTAAGGTTATTACATGTCCGTGGTTAGATAAAATGATGCACTCGTCTACCCCTCCTAGCTTTCATTTCACCTCTGTCGATTACTTGATAAGTTATTATTTTAAACACTTTGTAATGAGTGAAATTGATTATAGTATTACTTCAAAATTGCCAAATGCAGATAGTTTCTCTTTTTTCTATTTACCTCACTATTATCCAAACGATTCTGAGTATTGTGATTCATTATATGTATTTTACAAGCAACCCATTTCCGAAATACTTGCCAAGGTACCGCTAGATTTTCAAGGTCCTCGTATTGTAAAATAAAATCCTATGAAAATAAAATTTGTTTTTTTAATTTGTATATTTGCCTCCATTTTTTGTTATGCTCAGAATGAGCCAGTGAAAGATGTTGCTTTAATTGATAGGCAAAAAGATTATTTATATGAACTATATCATCTGAATAAAGGAAATATTTTGTCTTTCGAAAAAGAGTCCCATGAAAATAGTAAAATTCTTCTAATTAAAGAGATTGTAAAAAACAATCTCCAAATAGTTAGCTATATCAATCTCCCCTATTCTATTCAGGAGGAAAATGATTCTTCTGCTATATTGGTTAACGTTTTTTTTATAAAATTACAATCAAGCGAACTCCCCATTCTTAAATCTCAAAGTGGTGAAGTTGTGCCGAACAAGGTTACATTAACCTACAAATGGAGCGTAGAAGGAGATGTGCTTATTTTCACTTTTACAAGTAGAAGTCTGGATCATCCGTATCAAAAGTATGTGCCAAATTAATGATTTTGTTTCCTGCCAGCATCTCATTTATTCCAACAGCATACACCTAAAAAAAGTTGCCCCTGTTAATTGGTAAAATGTAATGGTAGTAGATGCATAGTATATCACAAAAAAATGTATCTTTGCCAAATGATTTAACTAACTCAACACTTATGAAATGGGAGCCTCATTTTGTGTGTACTACAAATTTTTCAGCACTTGCTCATGCCCATTATTAAATAGCACTTCAAATATAGATAAACACGAATACCCGTCCCCTACCCCATCTCCCGAAAGAGATTTGGGTTGTATGGTATCTCTATAATCTACAAAACCCTCCATCTCTTTTTCGTATTGCGATGTGAAGTGTATCGGTCTGTTTATTTTTAATAATTTTAGAAATAGCGCTAACATCTCAGTATTATAATCAATAAGAAAGTCTATTTTTCTTTCATAAAACGGTTGAAAGAAATCTTGATAATATAGAAAAAATGGAGAGTTGTTGTACACAGTGGTTAGTGTTCGCCAGTGTGTGCGTTGCCATGGGGTGGCGTAATCGATGCGCACCTCTTTTATTGGGGTATGGTTGGCCACTTTTTTAACGGGAATAGATAAATAGAGGGGGCCACTTGACCCCATAATTGTCATTCTATTCCTGAAGGTTTGTTTTAGATAATGCTCGTGTGTCTCAATGAGAAACGATTCACTTTCATGAATCGTTTTCCAATAAGTTTGCGGAGGACAATAAGCTGTTGAAAGGAGTGCTTTCGACATGATTTACTTAGCTATTATCAATTTGTTTTGGAATACTTTGTTTCCATCAATTAATTGAATGTGATACATTCCGTTAGGGAGTGTTGATAGGTTTATGGCGTTGTTTTTTAACGAAATATTAGCTACCATTTCGCCTAAGAGCGAGTATACTTTCACTTGTGCATTTTCTATGTTGAAGTCTCCATCGAGGGTAATATTTCCATTAGAAGGATTTGGGTAAACGTGTAATGTTTGCGGGGTTGTGTAATATTCTTTCACCGAAACTTCATCGTTATAATATCTTCCTAATAGTGTAGTAGCCCCTGTGTTGTTAGGGTCGAGCCACGGTTTTAGCTTTTTGCTATCGGAGCTGTTGTTGGAATTGGTCCACGAATTAGAGAGTTTTCCATATAAATCGGAGCCTGTTGGTCCTTGTAGCTCTAAACTTTCGTACTCGCAGCTACTGGTGCCACAACAAAGGTCCCCTACTATTAACCCTTCCGCATTAAAAAGCGGCGAACCCGAAGAGCCACCCTCGGTAACTCCCAAGTTGTCTGGTTCTGGATACCAAGTTACTTCCCAAAATTTTTGATAAGAAACTATGGTTTTAGGTTTGCTATACTTTTTATAGTCGCCGCTTGGGTGATGTACCCCTTATGGAGTAGCCGGAATTACTGTTCCGCGGTTATCCCAACCAGCCATATAAGGGTTGTACTGCTGTAGTTTGGCAGTGTTGGCTGTCGTTACAGGAAGCTTTAAGAGGAGAAAATCTGATGAAGTACTGGAGTTATCTCTTGCCACTAAACTTGCACCCGAAATAGCATGATTCGGAGGGTATCCGGTACCGTCGCAATCTGTAGTCTGGTGGTCGAAGAAAGTGTACCACGAGGAGATATTACTGGCATAGCAATGTTCGGCCGATAGAACATAAGGGGTGTTATCGTTAGCTACATTGTTTATCATGGCTCCTGAGCATACCCAAATGCCATCGGGTGCTTGCATTCTTAGCAACACTACCGAGTTAATTTGCTCACGATGGGTCTCTAAACAATTTACGTTAATATGGCAGGCTCCATCTGCACTACCGTAAGGTCCTTTTACGCTTCTATATATATGTCCTACTTGGTCTATTACTACCTCTGGTTCTCCTTGTACGTTGCCAGGCTGATAATATTCTACAATAATATTCTCCGAAAGCACATCTTCTGAATAAAAGTAGCCACATTCGTGAATATGAGTTCCATTATAAGGTCCTAAAACCGTTTCGTACTCAGTATCGTAAATAAACACTTCTGCCCCATCAGTAATTTTAAAGCTACCAAAATGGAGATTTAACATGTCGGCACCTAATGAGGTAATGCCCACGCGCCATAATTTACCTCCATCTTTTAGTGTTTGCCATTCGCCGCTATTTTCCATTGAGAGCTGCACTTGATGAACTACGCCCACTCTATATTTAGAGCCTTTGGTGTAGTTTTGTACATCTTCTGCCAACAAAGCGTTAACATCTACCCTTTCAATATTGGTCATAGGAACAAACAAAGAAAACTCTTCATATTTTAATGAATACGGGGTGCTCGAATTACTCTGTGCTGCAATAGAAACAGACAAAAAAAGTGCTACTAAAAAGGTGTAAAATTTCATTGTGATATAATTATTCTATGGTGATTATTTCGGTGGCAAAATTACACTATTTTTTTGCTTTTTTAATCAAAAAATATGTAGGGTTTCAATTTCTCTATTAGCTCTGGGTACGCGTGTGTAATTTCCTGTATTTTGCTCATTGTCAATATCTTTCCATTTTTATTACGATAATTTAATATTGATTTAGTGAGATAAGCATCTAAATAGGGGTGTTTTACCATGGTGCTATAGTCGGCACTATTTATTAAAATAGGGATAATTTGTGTAGTATCGAGGGTAAAATATTTTTGGAGAAACTCAATTTTAACATTTTGCAAGATGAACACTTAGTGAAGTTGTTCCCAATTGTGAAACCCGCCTAAGTCGTTGCGGTATTTCACCAAAGCGTTGGCACGCTTGCTTCCAAATTGCGGGATGAGCATAATATCGTTGGTATCTGCACTATTGAGTTCTACCTTTTGAATAACGTACATGTCCGAAATTCGTCTTCTTGGTGTATCTACACTATTTTTATACGCGGTGTATTGCACCGACTTTACCGATTGTATAGAATCGGTAATGAGTTGCTGTTGTTCTTTAAAATTTTGGAACTGTGAGGACAAAACAGTTAAGCCCTCTGCGTTTTGCGAGGGCTTAATGGTATATTGTATAGCAAAAAGTATCAGAACGACACTCCACAGTGTGAATGCTGCAATCCACTCTCTCCGAGTGAAGGTAAAAAAGGTGTTCATTGAGTTAATTTTAGTTGTTAGAGTTGAGTGAGAATGGGTGCAATTTACAAACTATGCAACCGTGTTTAATTTTCTCATGACACCTGATTTTAAATTAGCGGCTTTATTTTTGTGGATAATACCTTTTTTCGCTAATTTATCAATCATCGAATTCATTTTCGATAATTTCGCTTCAGCTGCTGATTTTTCAGTATCAATTAAAATACGGATTTCTTTTAAAGAGCTACGCATTGCTTTTGCATAAATACGATTTTGTAATCTTCTGCTGTTATTTGCTCTAATTCTTTTCTTTGCTGACTTATGATTTGCCATTTTCTATATTATTTTACTTACATTTTTGAGAGCGCAAATTTACAAAAAAAATAAA
>CAYJOY010000164.1:0-952 GCA_964371885.1 uncultured Lentimicrobiaceae bacterium
TGTAAAGGAGGGTTTGTCGTTATCGTAATGTGGTAATTAACGTATCGACGCCATGCAAAATTGTATTATCGCACTCTACGGCGTTGCCCTTCTCTAATAAAGTCGCTACGTAAACCATTCAGCCTTTTAATAGATGATACGGTTGTTTTGTTTCTTGAGGCAATGTGCCCTAGCGTATCTCCCCGTTTTACACGAATATAGATAGGTTGTGTTGCCGACGAAACCTCACCCGTTTTTCTGGCCAGTAGTTCGGCTTGCGAAATCGAGCTTTTCACATTTTTTCCTTCTATACATAGCATGTCGGTTTTTAATTTTCCAGTAGCGAAGTCTATAATAGTGTTGGGATTAAATCTCATCCCTAAGAAACGGGTTTCGAAGTGTAAATGTGCGCCGTACGAGCGCCCGGTGTTGCCTACATACCCTATAGTGTCGCCCACCTCTACCATTTGCCCTGGGTTTACAAGCCTTCTCGATAAATGGGCATAGTAGGTTTCGAGATGGTTCTCATGACGAAGAATAATTAAGTTGCCGTAGCCGCCATTATATCCATTTACCGACAAGCGAACAATGCCACTAAAAGCGGCTACAACAGGTGTGCCAGTTGGGTTAGGTATGTCTATGCCCCAATGGTAACGCCCGCCTCTTCTTCTTACGCCGTAAGTAGAGGTAACTCTCCCTTTGGTGGGAACGGTGAACTGGCCTAGGTGCAGTGTGTCGGGTCTAATAACAGTTTGGTGTTTGTAATGTATCGATAAGATGTCGAAATTGTCGTAAAGTTCAAAACCAGGCATCGTTTCTAAATACATATAAATGTAAGACCCCGATTTTACCCCATCGCTCATACCACTCTCTTCTATATCTTCAAAAGTGGTATCGGTTAAAGTCTCTACAATAGAAAGGGTGTCAGATTCAGAGAAACGGATAACGTTGTTAAAGGTGATAACCGCAGGTT
>CAYJOY010000164.1:962-3903 GCA_964371885.1 uncultured Lentimicrobiaceae bacterium
AACAGTAATAGAAGCAGTGGCGAGGGTGTCTGTTTTTGTCTCTTGTGCATCAACTATGAATGTAGAAAATAGCAAAGTAATAATGCAAAATATACTCTTTTTTATTAGCATAAATCTTTTTTTGTTAACGAATTTTTGGTAACTGCAAAATTATCAATTTATTATAAATAGATTGTTTAAAATATTTAAGTTACTAACAATCAAGTGTTAATATGAGAGATGATTTCATTTAATGAAAAAATGTGATTATAAGATACAAGTATTTATCTCTCAAATAAAAAAAATGAATGCTAAGTGAATTTTTAAAATATTGAAAATGAAATAAATACGGCTTTTTTGTTTGGAGTTTAGAGTTTTGCAAACTTTTGAATATAAGATTGTTAATTTCTTTGCATTTCGTTGCGATTTTTATGAGCTATGTAATGAATAATTTTGTATTTTTGCGCGCTAGTTTGAAAAATGTGTTAATGAATTTAGAATAAAAAACTTACAATAATGAAAAAAAAGATTGAATTTTGTTTAGTCTATCGCGACATGTGGCAATCGTCGGGAAAATATGTTCCACGCGTAGATCAGTTAAAAAGAATAGCACCAGTAATCATAGATATGGGATGCTTTAGTAGGATAGAATCTAACGGGGGTGCTTTCGAGCAAGTGAATCTGTTATATGGAGAAAATCCGAACAAAGCGGTTCGCGAATGGGTAAAGCCTTTTAACGAAGCGGGCATTAAAACCTTAATGCTAGAGCGTGCGCTCAACGGTATTCGGATGTATCCGGTTCCTGCCGATGTTCGCCAACTAATGTATAAGGTAAAGAAAGCGCAAGGGGTGGACATTGCCCGTTCATTTTGTGGACTAAATGATCCTCGTAACCTCGAACTTTCGGTAAAATATGCCAAAGAGGCGGGCATGATTTCTCAAGCAGCATTAAGTATTACCTATTCCGAAATTCATACCGTGGCTTATTATATGAGTTTGGTAGATGAGTTGGTGGCTTTTGGAACCGATGAAATAGGGTTAAAAGATATGGCAGGCATTGGCCGCCCTACCATGTTAGGCGAACTAGTGCGTCAGATAAAAGCAAAATATCCACACATTAAAGTACAATACCACGGCCACTCAGGGCCAGGCTTCTCGGTAGCTTCTATGTTAGAGGTGGCGCGTGCTGGTGTCGATATTATTGACGTTGCCATGGAGCCACTATCGTGGGGAATGGTGCACCCTGATGTGATTACCATTCAAGCCATGTTGAAAGATGCTGGTTTCGATGTGCCAGAAATTAACATGAATGCCTACATGCAAGCTCGTAGCCTAACGCAGGAGTTTATGGACGATTTCTTGACCTATTTTATCGATCCTAAAAATAAAAATATGTCATCGCTCCTCGTTGGTTCAGGGTTACCTGGTGGCATGATGGGCTCTATGATGGCAGATTTAAAAGGGGTGCATAATGGTATAAATATGTTCTTGCGCAATGGCGGTAAAAAAGAACTAACAGAAGATGAGTTAATGGTGCAACTATTCGAAGAGGTAGAATATGTGTGGCCAAAAGTGGGAACCCCCCCTTTGGTAACGCCGTTTAGCCAATATGTGAAAAATATTGCCCTCATGAATATTATGCAAATGGCACAAGGAAAAGAGCGTTATACCCAGATAGATAAAAATACTTGGGATATGATTTTAGGAAGAACGGGTAAGCTGCCAGGTACGCTCGCTCCAGAAATTGTAGCGTTAGCAAAACAAAATAATTTCGAATTCTTTAACGGCGTTCCTCAAGATAATTATCCTAACGAATTGGATAAATATAGAAAAGAGATGGATGAAAATGGCTGGGATTACGGTCAAGACGATGAAGAATTATTCGAATTGGCAATGCACGACCGTCAATATAGAGATTATAAAGCGGGTACTGCCAAGAAAAAGTTCCAAGATGAGTTGGAAGCCGCTAAGAAAAAATCGAATATACAGGTTGTTATAAAAGAGATAAAAGCGCCCGAAGTAATAAAAGAGGAGTTAGTAGCGAGAGTGCAAGCGCAACACCCGAAAGCAAAACCTATATTGGCAACAGCCACTGGTCGCGCCATTTGGGAGTACGCTGTAGAAGAGGTGTCGATGGCAAAACCTATCGGTAGCCCATTGAAAGAGGGTGAGGTAGTTTGTTGGGTAGAAGCCTACTTTGGACTAGCAGAAGTACCTACACTTTATGCCGGGAAAATTATTGAAGTGGTAACGCAACAAGGCGACCCCGTGAAAAAAGGAGAGGTAATTGCTTTCGTAGAATAACACTCGCGTTGCCTCAATACTCTATTATTAACTCTTAAATACTCATAAAGATGACAAACGATAACCATTCAACGGGAAAACAAGGCGAGTATATTGCTCGGAAATTTTACGAAAAAGAGAACTTTACAGTTCTAGAAACCAATTGGCAAGCAGGCCATTTAGAAATAGATTTAATAACACAAAACGACGAATTGATAGTTTTTTGTGAAGTTAAAACGAGAAAAAAAAGGACTTTAACACAACCCGAAGCGGCTGTAAATAAGCAAAAACAGCGCAATTTAGTGCGCGCCGCTAACCAATATGTGAGCAGGTTCGGAATTAATAAGTGTGTACGTTTCGATGTCATTTCGATTATACTAGATGGTGAAACGCACACACTTCATCATATTCCCGATGCCTTTCAACCACAATGGTAAAAGAAAATACAAAAATTACATTATGCCACACCCCATATATCAATTAACCAATGGTTTGCGACTTGTTGTGAATCATTCGCAGAGCCCTATTTCGCACTTTGGCGTACTTATAAATGCGGGAACTCGCGACGAACCTCTTACAAAATGCGGGCTCGCCCATTTTGTAGAACATACCCTTTTTAAAGGGACTGAAAAGAGAAATGCGCGACAAATACTAGCACGGCTGGAGAATGTAGTGGTCG
>CAYJOY010000164.1:3913-5353 GCA_964371885.1 uncultured Lentimicrobiaceae bacterium
GAACGCAAGCACCTCTAAAGAGGAAACCCATTACTACGCATCGTTTCTTACGCCCAATACTAAACGTGCCGTAGAACTCATGGCAGATATTATGACCAATAGCACTTTCCCGAAACATGAATTAGATAAGGAGAAAGATGTAATTTTGGAAGAGATAAAGTATTACGAAGAAACCCCTGCCGAACTTATCTTCGACCATTTCGAAAGTATTGTTTTTAAAGATCATCCACTCGGAAGAAATATTTTAGGAACCATAAAAGAGGTGAAAAAACTAAAGAGAGACGATATTCTACAATTTGTTAACGAGCAATATACAGTTAATAATATGGTATTGTCGTATTGTGGAAGCCTTACTGCCGACAAAGTGTTGTCGTATTGTGAAGCCTATTTTGGGAAAATAGAAACGAAAAACAACACCACCGAAAGAACTATTTATGACGCTTATGTTCCATCATTTCAAAAAGTGAAAAAGAAAATACACCAAGCCCATATCATGATGGGGAATATTGCCTATCCTATTACCCACCCACGACGCGCTCATCTTATGTTGCTCAACAACTTACTGGGAGGGCAGGGGAGTAATACCCGCCTCAACTTATCTATTCGAGAGAAGTATGGCTATGCCTATCACGTAGAAGCTGCAACTACCCCCTTCTCCGATAGTGGATTGTTCTCCATTTATGTGGGTTGCCATTTCGATTCAGTAGATAAATGTATAGAGTTAATTCATAAAGAGTTGAAAAATCTCAATACGCAAAAGTTAGGAACAAGGCAGCTCCATTATGCTAAGAAGCAGTTTTTAGGTCAAATAGCCATTGCCAACGAAGCGAAATTGAATGAGATGTTTGCCTTAGGGCGAAGTGCCCTCTTTTTTAACGAAGTGGAAACTTTAGAAGAGTCGATTAAGGAACTGGAGGGAATTACCGCCTCGGAACTATTAGAAGTAGCTAACGAGGTTTTTAATATAGATAATTTTTCAACCTTAATTTACAGCAACTAAAAACGTTTACACATAAATGAGCATTGGCTCAACCGCTGTAAATCCCATGGCTTCCAGGGTATTGCAGTAACTGTTAATTTGTATTTGGTGTTCTGGATGCTCTTCGCCAGTTTTAAAATCAATTACCACCGTTTTCTCACGGGTGGCTACTATTTTATCTGGTCGCAGCACGTGCCCCTCGCTGGTAATAAGTGTCTGCTCATTCCATATTTGTGTGGCCGCCTCCATGAGTTGTTGTAGCGCCTCATTTTGCAATAAATTCTTTAAAGCATCGCGTAATGCCTCTGTGTAATATTCTTCAACTCCACCTATCGTTTTCTCTATCTCTTCGTTAGTTTTGGGAAAATAATAGAGCTTCGATAGAAAATCGTGAATAAATATTCCTCGCTCTTGTTGCTCATTATTGCTTTCTATTTCTTTGTATGTAAGTGAATTATCTC
>CAYJOY010000165.1:0-4209 GCA_964371885.1 uncultured Lentimicrobiaceae bacterium
CAATATTGCTAATAAATCTAACATTATGACATTACAACCTCCGAATAAAATAGCTAAGAAGAAACAAAAGGAGGTTAAAACAACATTCCAACTTCACTCACAACCAAAAGAAGAGTTTTTACAACTCATCTAATATGATGTCTAAGAATCTTTAACAGAATACTTATACCAAACTCAAATACAAAAAAATATGACTCAACAAAACAAAATTCAGCTATTCGAAGAGCACAAGGTGCGTACACTTTGGGATGACGAACAAGAGAAGTGGTATTTCTCTATTGTGGATGTGGTGGCGATACTTACTGAAAGTGTAGATCCTACGGCATATTGGCGAAAGTTAAAGCAACGTCTAAAGGAAGAAGGGAATGAAACCGTGACAAATTGTCACGGTTTGAAAATGCGCGCCGCTGACGGCAAAATGCGTATGACAGATGTTGCAGACACAGAGCAGTTATTCCGACTGATTCAGTCTATACCATCGCCTAAAGCGGAGCCTTTTAAGTTGTGGATGGCGCGCATTGCCAGCGAGCGTTTAGACCAGATGCAAGACCCTGAACTCTCCATTGAACAGGCAATGACCGACTATCGACGCTTGGGGTATTCTGAAAGTTGGATAAACCAACGCATCAAGAGTATTGAGATTAGAAAGGAGCTTACCGATGAGTGGAAACGCTGTGGATTAGAGGAGGGAACGCAATTTGCCACGCTAACCGATATAATCTATAAAACTTGGAGCGACCACACTGCCAAAGTAAGAGTGATAATGCGCCAACTAAAATTGGGCAGGAGGCTTCTGCCCAATTTGGAGATCTTCTTATAAACTCTCCAATAGTCTCAATAAACTGGGCATCACACATGACATTGATGGATAGTAAACTTTCGTTAGGGCAAAGGTATTGGTATATGAAACAAGCACTTGATGGTGGTTGGAGTGGTGTTACATTGAACACAAGGTGTCAATAAAACCTAACTACTTAACGCTATTTGTATGAAATCCACAATGGCATTACAAGTGGGGTTGTTCATTATTTTTTCAGTGTTGAGATAATCGGCATCACTAATACAAACGGTATTCGATTTTCCAGACTTTTGTAATTGACCTACTGTCCCTATTAATGATTTATTGTGTGCATATTTAACACCATTTACTCTTTCCAAAATAGTACCGTCATCGCTAAACCTTAACTTATCGTGAAAGAGCGCACACGTTCTATTAGTAGCTAAGAACTGTTCGGCTGCATCAAAAACCTCTTCATTGCCTTGTTGCATAAGCGGAATAAGGACATCTTCTAACATTCCATTATCCTCATCTTGTTTTCGGAAAATATAAGCCCCTATTTTCATATTTTCGAACTTATAAAGCGTAGATGTTTGATGGTAATCGATGTTTTCATCAAATAAATTTTCATCAAAAACCTCTTTTAATTCACCTAAAATTTGCTCCATTCTTGCGGCTGTCCCTTTATTGTCAGCATCAAAAAAGTAGAGAACACGCAGGGTCGCATTAGGCATAGCTTCAATAGCAAGCTGATCTTTATCTGCTGGGTTAAATGCTTGCAACGCTTGTAATAGTTTAACCCTAACATCTCTTTTTGAATCGCCTCCAATAACGTATATAAAAACTAAATCCTCCTCATTGTTTTTCATGACGAACCTAGGTAGAAACCGGGTTTTAGCTGCCGAAATAGTAACTTCAGGTATCGACACACTCATGATGTCTGATTGCAAAAATGAATCTAGCGGTTTTGGGTATTCTTTTATTTTCTTGTCGAATGTTTTAAATCCGTGAGCTTTAAGTATCCGGTATATAAAGGCGGCGTCATGATCGCCTTCTGTTAGTAAAAAGCAAGTTTTCATAGTGGTATTATCTAATATCAAAGTTTATGGATTCTATTAATTGTTTCAACCTGCTGCCTTCAATATATTTACATTTTATCCCACCCCCATCATCAGTAAGAACAAATGCGGTAAGTTGGTCGTTGCGATAATTATTGTTAGCAAAAGCATCAATGCACTCTTTACTATGAGTGGTTAAAAATACTTGTACATTATATTTTTCGGCTGCTTTCTGAATAAATTTTGTAAATTCAATAAGTAATTCTTTATGAATAGCGCTATCTACCTCATCAATGCAGATAATTCCATCTCTACTATACGCTATCAATAATGCAATTTCAAAAATGCGTTGCAATCCTTCGCCGTACCTCGTAATATCAATGGCTTTATTTAGGATAGAGGAAGTTACCACAAAGCGACCTTCCCCTTCAATTTTTGTCATCTCTATTTTTTCGATGTTACTATCAAGATGTTCTCGAATGAATGCAACTACCTCTTCTAAATATTTTTCCTCTAAAGCGCTGCTGTAAGCTCTCTCTAATAAACTGTAGCTGTAAATAAATGGGCTGGTAAATGTGGCAGAACAAAGCGTTGTTGCCTCAGTGAAATACATGCTTGCCTCTTTATTGCTGAAAAGATGCACAGAACTATCTGAGCTTTTTTCGTCTATTATTGATTCAGCAATGATAGTGTTTAAATAACCTGATTTATCAATATCATCGTTAGTAGAATCTTTAAAAATTCTTAAAGTAGCGGGTGTGTTATTAAATACACTCGCTATATCCACAGGGCTAATAAAATTGCTATCTACCCAAACGGAGTTAATGCTATTAACAAATTTGCCTCTATAGTTCTCTAACTCAAGAAATCCATTGAGATTGTTTTGTTTACACATTAAATAGACAGCTTCTAAAAGTGAGGTTTTACCAATATTATTGCCGCCTGCAAAAATATTTACCAATGAAAGTTTCTTAATTTTAACATTATTTAACTTTCGATAATTCGATATTGTTATTTCACTAAAATGTTCTCCAATGGTGCTAAAATACGACCTCTTACTCTTATGATTAATGGTAATATGAGCCTCACTACTTGGAATTAAGCGATCTAATTTTAATTTTAGTCTTTCTATCTCTTCGTAGTCATCTCGGGTTAAATAATCGCTAAAATTAAAAGCTGCCTGTACTTCACTTTTAATATTTGCCATTGCATTTTTTAATTTATTCACTCCAATCGCATTGCTATAGCTATACCCTTCAACAATGCTTCTGCTATCTTCCATTTTTTTAACAGCCTGATTGTCATTAATAAACTGCGACAACTCTTTTATTTGTCTGTATTGCGTAATAATGGGGTCAAGCTTTACCGTGCGAACCTTCTCTTCATCGCCTATTTCTTCATACACCTCCGCTATCTCCTCTGTTCTTGATAACCAAGTAAATAAGCGTTCTAAGTTTGAGGTGTTGTATGCAACGTAACTAGTGTTGTCCCATTGAAGCCAAGTTCTCATTTCATTACTCGAAATAACACTTTCAAATATAGAATACATTGAAGATTTAAACTGATCGCCATAATCGCTACGTTTGTATATTTCAATAAGACGTAGCGTTCTAATACTCCTTCTAAGCTTAATTGTTGAAATTCCTAACGCATCACAAATATATTTTTCTGTTTTTCCATGTTTATCAATTAAATCACTAATAAGTTGCGCTTCATTAACGGCATTCCATCTTTTTTTTCCACTAATATGGTGCAAACCCATGGAGACGAGGTGTAGAACTGGGTCGTCTTCAATAATTTCAACGAGATTCACACTTATAAAATCGGCCTCTACTAACTTTCCAACATCATTACCTTCTTTGTACTCATTAAAAAGAAACTTTAATGTGGCTATTCTTCTATTGCCCTCAATAACTAAATATTTATCTCCAACCGCTTTTACCTGTATTTGATCAATATCTAAAAAACCATTGGTTTGAAAGCTACTAATTAAGTCCTCGACATTACTATTGTTTTTACCTAAAATAAAATTCAGCGTTCGCTGCTGTATACGAATATCGGCTAAATCTTTTTCTGCCACTTCGCGGTAGTCAGTTTTGTCAATAAATCTATAATTATTGGGATCTAATATTAGGCGGTCTAAATGTTTGGTAATTCTAGTGCTCGACATAATTAATAGTGTTTTATTTGTTTGTTATTTTAGGCAAGAAACCTACAGTTTCAGTAACGTATGATGCGGCATATTATTTTTTATCTAGCTTTTATTTATGTCTATTTACCAATAGATTCCCTTTGCTACAATGTACCCCCATTCGTACAACCACGAAAATAGTAGTTAAGTGCACCTTTGAAAATTAGAATTTTGTTGCATTG
>CAYJOY010000165.1:4219-5322 GCA_964371885.1 uncultured Lentimicrobiaceae bacterium
GGCAACTTGAATTTAGCTTTTTAAAAATGACATTCAACTAAAATTTTTACTATCTTCGCCAAAGAATTAGATTCAGTAAAACTTAGTGATTTGTTGCATTGGTAGTTTGAATTTAGCAGATAAAAATTTACATTCCGACTGATTCTAATAACAGTAATTTTAACCTGTTGCAATGGCATGAGTCTGAAGCACTTTTAAATAATTTCGAATATGAAGAATTTTGTTTTCAATTTTTTAGCTATCACATTCTTTTCTTTTTTTATAGAATTTATTGCGTATGGTCAATCTGCAGCAGTGTATTTTACCGATGAATATAGCGATACAATTATTAATGACTATATTTCTCAACAAGAAAACCTCTTGAAAGCAACCCATAAACTTGATTTCTTGGATATTGATTTCTTGCCATATCAACAAATTGTAAATGATCTATATAACAATCTGGATAATAATTTAGAAGCTTTAAGGGCGAACTGCGCTAGTAACTGTAGTGATTTTATTGGTTTGGAAGAGAGAAGATTGCAAATGATTAAAGCAACGCTTTATGTGGACTATTTCCATGCGCAAGGAGCTAATTTCTATGAAAATTTTGAAGAAAATAGAAGCCTTGTCTTACCAGTCATAAAAAAAGAGATGTCAAAGGTCGATTTAAATTATGAGCAAAATGCAAGAATAGAAGAGTTTTATGATTTTTTTTGCTGCCTATTAAGCATGGACAGGGAAAGTTATGATGTTTTTGAAATGTACAATGATGTTATAAACGATGAAGAACTTCTTGAACTGCCTCAAGATAAAATAGATAGTTTGATTTCTAATGAGAAGCTTTTAGAATATCTCTACTATCACTATATTATGTTAAGCACTACTGATGAAAACCTGCAAAGAATATGGTTTCAGAAATATCGAAAATATATTAAAAATGAGAAGTATATTGCTGAAATTGAAGACTATTTTTGGGGATTTGACAGAATATTGCCAGGTAATCCCTCCATCAATTGGTCGTTCCTCAATAAAGATGGAAATAGGGTTAGTTTAAGCGATTTTAAAGGTCAGTATGTGTTATAAATATCTGGAATCAGTACGATGAAAAGGGGTATGAGAAG
>CAYJOY010000166.1:0-4407 GCA_964371885.1 uncultured Lentimicrobiaceae bacterium
TTTCTGAGGGGAATGAGCAAATGATGATTGGCGGACGCCTCACCAATTCGCGCGCTTACGTGTCGCGCTTTAACTTTGGAGGGCAAGATCAAGGAAAAAAAGCGGGGGTTCTCTCTGGTGGAGAACGTAATCGTTTGCACTTAGCGCTCACATTAAAATCGGAGGCTAATGTATTATTACTGGATGAACCTACTAACGATATTGATGTTAACACGCTACGTGCACTCGAGGAAGGGCTCGATAATTTTGCAGGTTGTGCCGTTGTTATTTCGCACGACCGATGGTTCCTTGATAGAATATGTACTCACATCCTTGCTTTTGAGGGGGAATCGCAGGTATATTTCTTCGAAGGCAACTATTCTGAATATGAAGAAAATAGAAAAAAACGTTTGGGTAACGAGAGTCCAAAAAGAATTAGATATAAAAAATTAGTGAAATAAAAAATAACATGGAAAAGAAAGATACAAGATCAGGTTTTGGCGCTGCATTAACAGAATTGGGTAAAGAAAACGGCAATGTAGTGGCACTTTGCGCTGATGTAACGGGCAGTGTAAAAATGGATGGCTTTATGAAAGCATTTCCCGAACGCTTTGTACAAACAGGTATTGCGGAAGCGAACATGATAGGAATGGCGGCTGGAATGGCCATTACTGGCAAAACGCCTTTTGTAGGTGGGTTTGCTACTTTTGTTACAGGGCGTGTTTACGACCAAATAAGAATGGTAGTAGCTTACTCTAATCTCAATGTAAAAATTGCGGCATCGCACGCAGGCGTTACTATTGGGGAGGATGGTGCCACGCATCAAATTATGGAAGATATAGGGCTTATGAAAATGCTCCCAAACATGGTGGTGGTTAACCCATGCGACTATAACCAAACATTCTTAGCTACGAAAGCGGTGGCGGCGCACAATGGACCAGCCTATCTTCGCTACGGAAGACCAGTCGTTCCAAATTTCACCTCTTTAGATGAGCCTTTTGTTATTGGCAAAGCGATTAAGATGGCGGAAGGAAACGACGTTTCTATTTTTGCAACTGGGCACTTAGTGTGGCATGCCTTAGAAGCTCAAAAACAACTGGCTAACGAGGGCATTTCAGCAGAGGTAATTAATATACACACTATTAAACCTTTAGACACAGAAGCTATTTTAGAGAGTGTAACAAAAACGAAATGTGTAGTTACTGCTGAAGAACATTTTAAAAACGGCGGGCTTGGCGATTCTATCTGCCAACTACTTGCAGAAAAGTGTCCTACGCCTCTTGAAATGGTGGCGGTTGATAATGAATTTGGACAATCGGGAACACCCGAAGAACTTCTCCACTTCTATGGACTAAATGCAGAAGGCATCGTTACTGCAGTAAAAAAAGTAATGGCTCGTCGCTAACAACACATCCATTATTACAATATATTATAGAGACGTTGCATACAACGTCTCTAATTGTTTTACCAAAAAATTAACTGAATATGAAAATAGTAATTCTATCGGGAGCTGGCGTTAGTGCTGAAAGCGGAATTAACACTTTTAGAGATAACGACGGGCTTTGGGAGCAATACGATGTAATGACAGTAGCCAGTATTGAGGGGTGGTATCAAAATCCCGAACTAGTGATTGATTTTTACAACCAAAGGCGAATGCAACTCGCGAGTGTTAAACCCAACAATGCACATCTTCTCATTGGCAAACTAGAACAACATTTCGAGGTGAATGTAGTAACACAAAACGTTGACGATTTACACGAGCGGGGCGGCTCTACTAACGTTCTTCACCTACATGGTGAACTCACCAAAGTGTGTAGCGATGACCAAAAAAAGCATGTCTCAGATATTGGATACTCAACATTTCAATTTGGAGATTTGGCTCCAGACGGACAGTTATTGCGGCCATATATAGTATGGTTTGGGGAAGATGTGCCTCTAATGGGCGATGCTATAAGGATTGTTGAAGAGGCCGATATAGTTGTAGTTATTGGTACTTCACTTAATGTGTATCCTGCTGCGGGACTTCTTTACTACGCAAAATCGCATATCCCTATATACGTAATTGACCCCAACGACGTACAACCCATCTCGCGGAATGTTACCTACATTAAAGAAAAGGCATCCATCGGAATGGAGCAACTATATCAAATTTTAATGGAGTTGTTGTGATGACATGTCAAGAACTAATGACTAAACTTGCCGATATTACACAACCATCAAAAAAGAAGAGACGATACATTGTACCGTCTCTTCTTTTTTGATATAATCGTTACCATTATCTTCTGCTTCCACTGCGGCTGCTACTGCTGCTACTAGAGGTACGCGACGATGTTCCCGAAGACCTACTACTACTTCCACTTCTTGAAGGGGAGTATGACGAGCCTCTTGAAGAGCTACTACTTGAACTGTTGTAACTGCTACGCGACGAAGAACTGCTTCTCGAATTGGAGTACG
Organism: uncultured Lentimicrobiaceae bacterium; assembly: GCA_964371885.1. Lineage (GTDB taxonomy): Bacteria > Bacteroidota > Bacteroidia > Bacteroidales > WCHB1-69 > CAYJOY01. The sequence continues at coordinate 2,434 of CAYJOY010000166.1, forward strand.
TGCTTCTGCTACTACTGCTTGAGCTAGGGTTAGAGTACGAGCCTCTATTACTGTTGTTGCTATTTGAGTTAGAGTAGGTACTTCTACCGCTACTATTGCTATTTGAGTTGTAGGAACCTGAGGAAGAGCTGCTATTTCTTGGATTTGAGTAGGTACCTGATGAAGAGTTATTTCTTGTTGAAGAGTTATATGAGTTCGAACTACCTCCACGTACTGCTGGCACTTGTGTGGTTTTTCCTTGAGTAACTGTTGTTGTAGATTGCCCTCTATTGGTATTAGTTGATGATGATGTTGTTGTTGCATTTGGACGCTGCGTTGTAGCTGTTGAACTTCCTATTCCTCCCGTAGCGGTTGGGCGTTGGGCTGTTGTTGAGCTACTACTACCTGTACTTGTACCTGGGCGCTGTGCTGTGGTAGTTGAACTGCCTAAGCCGCCTGAAGTAGCTGGACGCTGTGTTGTAGAGCTACTTGTTCCTGTAGCAGCACCTGGGCGTTGCGCTGTGGCTGTTGAAGGAGTTATGCCTGTAGATGTTGTAGGACGCTGTGTTACTCCTCCTGTTGTAGAAGAGCCGCCCGGTCTTAAGTCAGTGGTATTATTTCCAGTTGCCGAGCTTGTAGGCTTGCGAGAGGGTTGCGTGCTGGCGGTTGCAGTTGTAGCTGTTGCCGTGGCGTAATCTCTAGAAAGCTGGGAATAGCGTTGGTTAAAACTATCAGTTCCTACTGATCTTGAAAGCGAATTTCTCGGTGTTTCATTGTCTGTATCAGTTCCTCTTGTACTTGTTCCTCTACTGCTACTGCTAGAACTCTTTCCATTTGTACTTGATACATTATTTCTATGTCCATAAAAATAAGAATTATTTCCATCATGGTAATTATGATAATAACCTGCGTAATAGCCATCGTAATAGCCATTCATGTAACCGTGATTATAGCCATTATAATATCCATGATTATAACCATTCCAGTAGTTATTGTAGCCCCAACCCCAATTGCAGCCATAACTGTAATACCCACAGCCGTAGTAGTATGGTCTGTAATACGAAGTTGGCCACCACCAATCGTAGCTTAAATAAAGACTTACACCCCAGCTATACGGGTTATAATCGTACCAATACATGTTAGTGTAATAAGGGTCGTAGTAGCCCCATGCAGTGCCCACATTAGTGTGAAATCTTTTTATTCGGGCAGTATAGTAATAGTCGTAGTAGTCATCCTCTTCGTAGGTATAATCCTCATAACTATACTCAACAGGCGTTTCTTCGTTAAAACCGTAATCGGGCGAAGAACCATCCGAGTAATAATCATTATATGAATTATTATTGGGTGAGGCGTTGTTATTTTCTTTTATATTTTTAGGGTCGACAAATGCTTCAGATGTAACATAAACGTCATCGTAATAGGCAATATCGCCTAATACACAACTATTTAAAACAAGGGCAATTGTGAGCATTAACCCCCATAGAACTCCCTTTTTCATAATTTTCCTTTCTTTTTATAGGTTTTTACAATTTATATAAACTTAAAAACACTTCTTTTTATTGTTGTAAGGGAGGTAAAAATATATTTTCTTTAAGAGTTATAACTAGCGAAGGCGGTCGGCACTTGTAACTAATGCTTCGTCTTTGGCAATATATTTTTTTGCGAAGAACAAGCTGAATGCAGGAACAAACACGATAAATGTCCAGAAGCTAAATTTCAGATCTCCATTTTGCAAATCGCTATGTTTCGAGAACACAAACTCAGGGTATACGTATGTTGATAGAAATATGACTACTAAAATTACGAGCATATTCACAGAGACTATATGCAATTGTTTTTTTCTGTTTTTATAAAGGAAGATGGCTACAATTGAGATCACTGTAGAAATTATTAGCGACAATGCAACATATACAGCACTTAAAACAGCTGTATTATCTGGCACATTCAATCTTACCGAGAACGCATTATAAATATACTGGTGCGTTTCTGTTGTTA
>CAYJOY010000166.1:4417-5315 GCA_964371885.1 uncultured Lentimicrobiaceae bacterium
TGTTGTTATGGTGGCTAATGGTACGAATAATAGTATTAGGGTTGAAATTGCAGCTGCTAATAGGAATAGGGTTTGTATTCTTTGAATCATTTTTTTTAAGATTTTGTGGTTTCTTCTTCTACTTTTGTTTCTACATTTTTTTTGACAGGAAAATTAACTGCATGGATAGCTTGAGTAGGGCATTCCGCAACACATTTTTTACATAGTTTACATTTGTATGAGTTGATATAGGCTAAGCTATTTTCTACGGTAATGGCTTCGAATGGACATACTTTCGCACATTTACCGCACCCAATACATGCTACTGAGCAATTTTTCTTAGCAGCTGCCCCTTTTTCTTTATTAGAGCAAGCCACAAATATTCTTCTACTTCCTTTCCCTTTTAATCTTAGTTCAAGTACTTTTCTTGGGCAGGCTTTCACGCAAGCGTTACATCCTACACATTTATCTTCAACCACTACTGGCAATTCTGTTTCAGCATCAATTTTAATAGCATCAAACTGGCATACAGTTACGCAGTCGCCACAGCCAAGGCAAGCGTGTGGGCAGGCACTTTCGCCCGCAAATATTGCATGGGCGTATGCACAAGTTAGTGCTGAGTCGTAAAAAGATTTTCGTGGAGCGTTCTCTGGGCAACCATTGCACAGAAGTACAGCTATCTTAGGGTCGTTTTGCACCACTTCGGCTCCCAATATTTCAGCTATTTTAGGGTATACTTCTGCACCTGCTACTGGGCAAACGAGCCCTTCTAATGCGCCCGCTTTCACCATTGCTTCGGCTAATCCGCGGCAACCAGGAAAGCCACAGCCCCCACAGTTGGCTCCCGGCAATTGGTCTGATATTTCATCAATTCGAGGGTCTTCTACTACTCTAAATGCCTTTGAAACAAAATGTAAGA
>CAYJOY010000167.1:0-699 GCA_964371885.1 uncultured Lentimicrobiaceae bacterium
CACTCCCGATATGGTTTGCAGTTGCTCCTTAACAGTTCTTTCTGCTATATCGGTGAGTTGCATAGCGTTATATCCTTTTCCGCTCAGTATAATACGGAAGATAGGGTCGGAGTCGGCATCTGCTTTGGTAACAGTGGGCGGGTCGCAATCTTTAGGAAGATAGCGTTGCGCTCGCGATACCTTATCGCGCACATCGTTGGCAGCGCGCTCCATATCTACATCTAACTCAAACTCTACTGTTATGTTAGAATTCCCTTGGCGGCTCTCGCTCGATAACGAACGGATACCTGGAATTCCATTAATATTCTGTTCCAAAGGCTCAGTTATCTGATTCATAATCACTTCTGGATTGGCTCCTGGATAGGAGACACTTACAGAAATAACAGGTTTATCAACATTGGGATACTCGCGAATACCGAGGCTTGTAAAACCTATTACTCCCAATATCACTATGATGAGCACCATTACGGTGGCTAATACAGGACGCTTAATGCTTAACTCTGAAAGATTCATAAAAGGAAATTATCAATTAGTTAGCTATTCTTACTTTCGAATTAGGGCGCACTTGCAAAATTCCGGTTGTTATTATAGTATCGCCTTCTGCAACGCCCGAAATCACCTCTACCTCCATCTCGTTTCGTAACCCTATTATTATTTCTTGTTGTTCTGCTACACCGCTTTTATATTTGTAGATGAACG
>CAYJOY010000167.1:709-5304 GCA_964371885.1 uncultured Lentimicrobiaceae bacterium
ACTGCCTCGCTCGGTATAGTAAGCGCATCCTCCTTGTTGTTCATCGTAATTTCAACACTTACAAAACGCCCTGGGTAAAGGGCTTCGGTATTGTTGTAATAAAGAGCACGAGCTGTTAACGATTTCGTAACATCATCTACGCTAGATTCTATAGCATATATCTCCGCCGCATAAGTGGTGGGCTCGTCGCTCGTTTTAAACAAGATAGAGGTCCCTTTTTGTATTGTAGAGGCATACTGCTCTGGATATGAGAACTCAATTTTTAGTGGATTAAGCTTAGCAAGCGTTGCCTCTACCGTGTTGATATTAGCGTAGGTTCCTACACTTAGCTGTCGCAACCCTATTTTGCCATCAAAAGGGGCTATTAACATACACTTGGCTATGTTTGCTTTTACTAACTCTATGTTTGCCAACAATTTATTCAACTCCGATAACGATTCATCGTATTCATCTTGGCTAATAGCTTTTGTGGAGAGAAGTGTTTTCTTTCTGCTCTCTCTATTGGTAAGGACAGGGCGCTCTGCTTCTAGTCTCTTCAACTCAGCCTGCAGGGGCGCATCGTTTATTTGCGCGAGAAGGGTTCCCTCTTTCACCACATCCCCCTCAATAAAATAGATGGCTGTTACCTTTCCTGCCGTCTCGAAAGTGAGGTCTACAATCTCGTCAGGAAGGATAGAACCTACCGATAAAATACGCTCTGTTAACGATTTTACACTTACTTCTTTCACTTCAACGGCTATCTCCTTCTTCTCTTTTGCGGGAGGAGCAGCGGCAACATCCTCTTCTTTTAATTGGGGGTAAATAATAATTGCAACCACCACAAGTGCAATTAGAAGATATAAGGTAATTTTTACGGGCTTTTTCATACTCTTTAATAGCGATGTACTTACAACTTATGTTTAGAACAAACACACTATAATATCATTGAATTTACTATAAATAAATGCACTACACGTGTTAATATTCTTTATATTAAAAAAATAGATGACTCAACGAATTGAATCATCTATTTTGCTTATAGTAATGTTCGGTAACAAAAATTGGTTACCAACTTGCTTTTTTAACACCTGGGATAAGTCCTGCTAAAGCCATTTCTCTGAAGTTGATACGAGAAATACCAAATTGGCGAATATATCCTTTTGGACGGCCTGTTAGTTTACAACGGTTGTGTAAACGGATAGGATTAGAGTTTGGAGGTAATTTTTGAAGAGCAATGATAGCAGCTTCTTTTGCATCATAATCATCACCACTTATTATTTTTTTCAATTCAGCGCGTTTTGCAGCATGTTTAGCAATTAATTTTGCTCTTTTAACTTCTCTCGCTTTTAATGATTCTTTTGCCATAACTATTTTTGATTTTTAAATGGTAATCCAAATTGTTTTAATAATGCTAAACACTCTTTATCATTGTGAGCAGTAGTAACAAAGGTAATATCCATACCGTTAATTTTTGCTACTTTGTCGATTTCTATCTCTGGGAAGATGATTTGTTCTGGAACACCTAAAGTATAGTTTCCTTTACCATCAAAACCTTTATCGCTAATACCTCTAAAGTCGCGGATACGAGGAATAGATACCGATACTAATCTGTCTAAAAATTCGTACATTCTTTCACCACGAAGCGTTACGCGAACACCAATAGGCATCCCTTTACGTAATTTGAAGTTCGAGATGTCCTTTTTAGATTTAGTAGGAACCGCTTTTTGTCCTGAAATAAGGGTCATTTCGTTAACACCCATGTCGATAAGTTTCTTATCGGTGATACCATATTTTCCTAAACCTTGGTTTAAGCATATTTTTTTGATTTTAGGAACACGCATTACCGATTTAATGCCTAACTGTTCTTTAAGAGCTGGTATAATCTCTTTTTCGTATTTTTCTCTAAATCTTACTGTGTTGCTCATTATTTAATCTCCTCTCCTGATTTTTTTGAATAACGTACTAATTTACCTTTTTCGTCCAACTTTCTTCCGATTCTTGTAGCATTTCCTTTGCTATCAACCACCATTAGATTTGAGATGTGAATAGGAGCCTCTTTTTTTACGATGCCTCCATTAGGGTTTTTTGCATTCGCTTTAGTATGCTTCGATACTAAATTTAAACCTTCAACAAGTGCAGTGTATTTCTTAACGTTCACCTCGAGAACTTTGCCTTCTTTTACGTTGCCAGCTCTTGATTTGTGTTCGCCAGAAATAACTCTTACTAGGTCACCTTTTTTAATGTGAATTTTCATTTCTTTTTGTTTTAATTAATTATCAATTGGTCTTTGTCAATTGTTTCTTATCACTTTTTTATACTATTTCGCACTTTTTGGAAGGAATTTAAGACTATTGTGCAAAAATTCATCATCTAAAAGAAAAAATAATATTTCCGTTTTCATATTAGTTATCAGCATATTACCACTCTAAAACCGTTCAACACACATGCTAAATTCCCTCTTTTCTAACGGGCTGCAAATATATAATTTTTTTTATTTAAAACAAAGGCTTATGTTTTTTTATTTCAACAGTTATTCACAGCAGCTGTAATTCATAATAAAAGAGGTTACTAGGTGCTTATTCTTTTACTCTTTCCATAGCTGCTTTGTTAATAAACTCAACATCTGTATCAGCATTGCCAATCTCGAGCCATAGTTGCTTATCCAATTTATCACTAATGGGTTAGTAGACATTCCTCTTGGCGGCTATTTTCTGCGGCTTCCCATCATCAATAAACAAAGCATTAACATACCGTTAACAATTATTAACTCAAAACCAAACATATAACCATTCAACCATTGTTTCGAGAAGTGGGCAATAACATAAATTATAGAAGGGGTAATTATTGAGAAGGCTGGTATTAGCCATTTGCTCTTCATCTCTCTATTTGTAAAAATGCCAAAAACGAACAACCCGAGAATGGGGCCGTAAGTGTAGCCAGCCACCTTGAAAATGATTCTTATGAGTGCATCGTTATGAAAACTAGAAAAATAAATAATTACGAGTAGAAATAACACCGACATCATAGCATGCACATATCTGCGAATTTTATACTGCTGCTTTTCAGAGTAATTCTTCTCCTTTATGTTGAGTATATCAATACAAAAACTGGTGGTTAATGCGGCAAATGTTCCGTCTGCACTCGAATAACCAGCTGCTATTAAACCTATTACAAATAACAAGGCTACCCCTATTCCTAAATATTCTGAAGCTATATAAGGATAAATTTGATCTGTTTTCATCTCTGAAATATCAATCCCGTTTTCTTGCGCAAATATTATGAGCAAACCTCCTAAAAATAAGAAGAATAAATTAACAAACATTAAAATAATAGAAAAGGACATTACATTGCGCTGTGCCGATTTTAAGTTCTTGCAAGAGAGATTTTTCTGCATCATATCTTGATCTAATCCTGTCATACTTATGGCTATAAACATCCCTCCAACCAGTTGTTTTACGAAATAATCGCTTGCCCGCCAGTCGGTGTTAAAAAACGTTAATACCCCCTGCTTATTCATCTCTTGTAGCGACTCTGGAATGGTTAAATCTATATTTTTCATAATCGCGATTATTGTAAAAACAACCGCCGCTAAAAAGAAAGTAGTTTGTAGAAGATCGGTCCACACCACCGTTTTTACCCCACCGCGCGCGGTGTATGCAAAAATTATTGCTACAATAAAAACGGCTGTTAACCATATAGGTATGCCCCAAGCATCGAATACTAGAAACTGTAACACAAAGATAACCAGATACATTCTAAGAGCAGAGCCTAGTAAGCGCGAAACAATGAAGAGAATGGAACCCGTTTTTTGCGCCTCTACGCCAAACCGCTCGCCGAGCAACTGATAAATGGAGGTGAGATTAGCCTTATAGTAAATGGGAAGCAGCACGTATGCTATTACAAGGTAACCCAATAAGTAACCTATAACCACTCCATAATAAGTAAAATTGGTGGTATATACATCGCCAGGTACCGACATGAAAGTTACGCCAGAAAGCGACGCCCCTATCATTCCGTACGCCACTACAAACCAAGGCGACTTTCTGTTGCCCGTAAAAAAAGTGTCGTTGTTCGCCTTACGCGACGTAAGCCACATGATTACAAACAACATGGCTGTATACAAAAGAAAAAAAATAAAAATATAATTCTGTATCATAATTATTTAGTGTTTAATGGTTTGTTATTTTAGTACTCCTTTATCATTTTTTCTATTTTATAAATATCATCACGGAGTTGCGCCGCTAAAAGGAAATCTAAATTTTTAACTGCTACTTCCAAATTTTTTCGAAGCAACTTGAGTTTATCTTCCAATTCTTTATTGTTAAGCATCTTATACTCATGCTTTCCCTCTGCAACTTTTAAAATGGCATCGTTTTGAGTATATACAATCTGGTCACCAGGCCCCGACGCAGCAAACAGCGATATGTCTTCGTTTTTTTTCGCAGAGGTAGGAGTTATATTATGTTCTAAATTGTACGCCTTCTGTTTTTCACGTCGTCTATTAGTCTCATCAATAGTAGCTTTCATCGATTTTGTGATTTTGTCGCCGTAAAAAATCACTCGGCCCTCAACGTGTCGTGCAGCGCGACCCGCTGTTTGCGTAAGCGATCTCTCAT
>CAYJOY010000168.1:0-5289 GCA_964371885.1 uncultured Lentimicrobiaceae bacterium
CGTTGGTGGCATTAAAAATGTCGGCAGTTTGCTCATTATCGATACCACCATTTGCAAAGTTTACATCAGAAATAAAGGCTAACTCATCGTTTTTAGGTCCAATTATTACTTTTGGAGAACAAGGTGTTGGACGAGAGATAAACATATTTAATGTGTCATTAAAATCGTGATTATCGGATGGGTGGGACACATAAACATTTAATGGTGTTGGGAAATAGGTTGCCGAAAGATCAGCTGCAGGGAAGTTATAGTAAGCCGAACCTCCAGCTGTAATGCTACCCGAATAATTCATGGTAACAGGAGGTTGGTTGTCGTATATGTACGAAACTGTAAATCCAGAAGCCGTAGTTGTACCATGATTATTGATTTTTACTCTAATCACCTCATCAGTGCCATACTCATCTTCAATTTCTAGTGGGGTTACCATTTCCTCTACATGAAGATCAATAGATGGTCTATTTACCGATAGGTTGATATCTCCTACTGGTGAAGGGCACGCGAAGTTTATCGAAAATTGAGTATTGATACGTTGGTTAGTAGCTGTAAACGACTCTGAGGTTGGGTTGGCAACACCTGCATTATACACGGTCATGAGTGCATTATTGGTATATCTAAACGTAGGAGCGGTAACTCCTAAAGCGGTTACATTTGGCAAACCGTAGCAATCGTGCTCGGTAAGCACCAATAAATTTTCACCTTCGTAATAGAAACCTCCATCAATAGGGAATTTAAGCCACCCTTGTGTAAACTCTGGATTCCCCTCATATACGAGTTGTGCCCCGTTTGTTTCTTCTGTCCAGTTATAATTTCCTGTTCCTATAGCATTACGCTCACTTTCATTTTTAAGATATATTTTAATAGGGAAAGATCCATGCGCATTATTATTGTTAACATAGAATGCTATAGTATCTATTCTTCCTGGAAGCGTTTGATAATAGCCATAATCTTCTGTAACTTGGAAGAGGAGTGCTAATTCACTAGCTGTATACATGGCAATACCTTGCGAAGCCGTTGCTGTAAATACGAATGGGTATGCACCCGACGCAGTACCTGTTTCGAGTGTAATAACTGTTGCAAACTCTTCCGATTCAATTCTACCACTATATTTAAAGTTGGTATTTTCGTAGATACGTTCTGTTTCGTATGATCCGCCTGCACCAATCACCTCTTCATCTTCATCTAAGAAAGCGTATGTGGTAAAGATGTTATTATCAGCGTCAATAATATTAGGAATAATTGTATAGGCTTCACCATAAGGCACTAGTTCGTTCAGGGTTGGAGGTGTTTCTGGCGATGCTGGCACGTAAATAGTACCCGTAACGGTGTCGTTAAAGGTTACTTCTCTCATAGTAGGATCGGTTGCTGAAGCATAAATTTCGTAATTATAGACTCTATTTTCGAAAGTGGAACTTAATGGCAGATCATTAATGGTATCGTTAACGGAAGCAGATGCTCCTATTACGTTAGTAATCACTTTGTCGGCCGTTAGTGTTGGGGAGAATTTTGCAGTATATTTAAATGTACCGCCTGGTATTGATGTCCAATAAGTATTAGCCAAGCTTATAATCGCAGAAGCGTTGGTTAAGCCGCAAGTATAGGAGTTTGGTTGGCTCATATTGCCCATTCTTAAATCGTAAAGTGGCAGAGGTTGCTCTACGTAAATGGTTACTGGAAAGCGATCGGTTTCACAATTTGGCGAGGCAGGAGTACGTGCCATAACGTAGTATGTAATGGTATCGTATAATTGTGGAGTGGTGAATTCCGATACCCAGTTAGTGCCCGATAATGGTGTTTCAGCATCCATAGTTTGGTAGAACTTATATTGGGTAACATTAGTATTACCTAACTGAACATCTAAATCAATAGTATATGGAAGCGAGAATAACGAAGTGAATTCGTTAGGTCCTAACGGAGCGGTTCTTGTCGAAATAACATTTCCTGTTATAGTGTCATTACCTCTATAAGTATAAGGTTCTCCTAAAATTTCAGTATAAATTTCAAAGTCAATGTCTCTATTCACACTAGGGGCAGAAAAATCGTAAGTTTCATCAAAAACCACTATTTTGGTTTCGTTTGCAGCAAACGTTTCCGAAATGGTTTTCTCTATTGTTTCTCCATCAAACACAGCCACTACTTTAAATTTGTTAGCTGGTATCTCTTGATTTAGCATATTGGTAATTGAAACCTCTATATTTTCCTCGTACAAAGCGCAATTTGTAGTAATAAACGGCTGAGGGAACAATAGTTCATTAGTTCTAATATCGAAGTTCGGAATATCAGGAACATGTATCAGCACTGGTAACCTTTCACTACCGCAATCGATGTCTGCTACCGAGAATGTAATATTCCATCTTCTATTACTACTCAACCAGTTTCCTGTATATTCGTCTTGTGTTTCATTTCTTTTTCTTGTTTGTACAATATTTGAAGTTACAGAAGAAGAGCGGAATGTTGGGTATTGGCTACCACCCGAAATTCCAGAACAGTTGGTTCCCCCGCAGTTGGTTTCCGTTAAAATCACAATATTTCCTTCTGTATAGTTAAACACTTCCGGGAAATATATTACCCATTCTTCGTTAGCTACAAATTGTTTTTGGTCATCGAAAATACAGATAGCATCTGCAATCTCATTTTCCCAATCGATAGGCTCGTTGGCAACAAAAATATCGTCGGTAGTTTGTTTTATGTATACTTTTACGGGGAGCCCTGCTGCACCACTAGAACCTGCTACCCCTTGTAGTGATATTTTTGCAATTTGTCCGTAGCCACCTATTTCGTCGGAATAATACATGGCTCTACCTCTCGAATAACCCGAAGTGAAGACGAATGGACGTGCATCTGCGTATGTACCCGTACCCACTGTTGTAGTGGTTACGGTTCCAGGTGCTACAGATACATACATCGTAGTATCGAAGTAGAAATTATAAGGGGTTATGTATGGACCTTCACCTTGATATTCAGGACCATACCAAGTATCGCCATCTTTAGTGTACCACTGGAAAATTCCTTGATCGATACTAGGAGGCAAGTCAGCTTCTAAAGTTCCTGGTGTTGAGAAGCTGGCAATAATAGTATCTGGTACTATTGGAAGAGGTGCCTTTCCTAAGGCAATAAAAGTAGTGTATAAAGTATCGTTAAAGCGAACGCTATCTAGCGCAATTACATTAATCCATGCTTTAATATCATGTTCAACATCAATATTAATTTGGTTATTAGTAAAATCAAAAGGCACATCGAAAGAGAATACTGCTGTTTCTTCACTTGGAAGGTTAGCTTCCATTACTTGAGTAACTACTGCTCCACCATTAATTTGATAATGGAAAGTTACACTATTAGAATCAATATCATTGGTACCATTATTCGTTATTAATAATGATACGTGTTCCGTCTCTAAATCACAACGTGTTGTTGGATTTGTTTGTTCTAGGATTGCTAATTCTTGTTTAATGTGGTGATCTACATCTACTCTCATCATGAATCTACCAATCGTTTGTGGGATAAATTCATATTCGTCATCATCTGCTTCGAGGAAGAAGTAGGTATTTTCTCTAACTGGCAACTCTTCCTGAGCTGTAAGATAGGTTCCAGCATCCACTTGTTGTATACCTATATATAAATTATCTACAGAAACTGTGAGTGCATAGTTTACGATATCAATAGGCACCCACGTGTTAGCCATGGCTGCTGTTAATGTAACGGTGTCAGATTTTGTTAGGTATTCGCCATTCTCATCTGCAACAAAGGCAATTACTCTTTTTCCATGCATCTCTTCAGCATCTGTAGGGAAGATATGAACGCGCATACCTATTACAGTATCTACTAGTTCGAAGCGTGTTACCAGCGTAACAGGTTCAAGCCCTCCTACCGATATGAGTGTAGAAGATGTATCTGCATACGATAGTAAGGTTGGAGAAGTAACCAAAGCCCAATTGTCCGAATTGTTCACATTGTTATCGTCGTTCTCAGCTACTACCTCTATATTATTATTACCTGCATTTGGCAAATGAACGCCAGGGAAAGTTACCAATGTTGAAGTGTTATAATCAATAGCATCAATTACAAGAGTATCGCTATAAGTATTAGCACCTGTAATGTGTAAATAGACTTCTACATTTTCTAAGTCTGACCCACCTTCGTTAGCTACTAATGCCGTTACCGCTGGTGATGTTTCCACACCTGTTGGTCTGTTATAAGTAGTATAGATTTGGTTAACTGCCGCATCGAATGGATATAGCTTACGTACTCTTACGCGGTCTATATTAATATTATTACCTGCTTTTCCAAGTGCGTCGAAAGCTGCAAACACACACGACTGTCCGTTATAGTCAGTTAATCTATAAGTATACTTTACGAATGCGGGGAGTTCTTCATATCCTGGCACTGCCGACATATATCTTCTCAGTAATGTTTCCGATGTAAGGGCTGGAGATCCTTCCATAGCTTCTGGGGCTATGGCTGTCCATGTAGTTCCATTATCGGTAGATATTTTGAGTGTAACCCCCTCTGTTCTATATGTAGTAGAGGTGTATCCATTATCGTGGGCAAACCACACTTCAATTACAGGAATACCACCTGAAGTTAAATCGAGTGGAGGCATAATAGCGCGCGCTTCCGAGTTTGCTGGGAAGTTTCTAGCATTAAAGAAAAGGCGTCCCGAACCATATACTGGAGCTATTACTGGAGCTATCCCCTCACCTTGCTGGAACGACCATTCGCCAGCACCTGCAATAGGTTCTAGTTGCCATATTTTTGTAGTTCCATTCGAGAAAATTTCATCATACACTTCAATATTTGGATTAATTAAATTCATGAAGAAACTGTGATAAATGGTATCGTTCGCGGCAATTACATCGCCTGGGAAAACAAGAATAATTTCCATATCCACATTTTCGTTAATCGGAAGGTTTAGGTTTCCAACTAATGTAACCTCTAAACTTTCCCCTGATAGCACCGAGCCTGTATTTACAGTATAGGTTTGATTCATGTCTAACGCTTCAGAATTGAATATTACGCTTAGTGGTGTGGTGTTAAACATTGCATTGTCGCAACCGTTATTTGCAATATTAATAATGAGTGGGTAGGTGGTTTGAGGGCAATTTTCTGCTATTGGCGCTACAATTTCTGTTATTGCTAAATCTATTTGAGGGATAAAACCAGCATAAGCACCACGGTGTGTAGTATTACAATTTCTGAGGCTTCCTAAAACATCCTCAGTTACACTTGGGTACAACGGACAAGTATATGCGTCGTAATTTGTTAGCGATAATATAGAGTCGGCTTGTGTAAATG
>CAYJOY010000169.1:0-3362 GCA_964371885.1 uncultured Lentimicrobiaceae bacterium
TATTATTCTAAATTATAAAACATATTTTATGAAAAACAAAACAACACTTTCAAAATTACTCCCTTACATTCTTGCTGTAATTGCATTTTTATTATTTGCTATTATTTATTGTGCACCAATTCTGGAGGGAAAAGTTATAAATCAAGATGATTTAGTGAGCTACTTGTCTATGCACAACGAATCTGCAATATATACTGAAAAGCAGGGTGGGGTAGAGCCATTTTGGTCGGGCTCCATGTTTTCAGGAATGCCTACCCATCAAATTAGAAGTGGCACCATCCCGTCGGAAAAATTAGCTGCCCCTTTTTTATTTCCATACCTTTTACACGCTTGGCCACTCGTGATGATATTTTCCAACCTTATCGGTTTTTTTATCTTTTTGCGCGCTTTTAGAATAGAGGTGTGGCTAGCTATGGTGGGGGCTATGGCCATAGCTTTATCCTCTTACTTCTTTATTTGCATGGAGGTAGGACACGAAACCAAAGTGCTAGCTATAGGAAGAATGGCAGCAATGATAGGTGGTTTTTATCTAATTTTTCAACGAAAATATATACCTGGGGCATTAATAGTAATGATTTTTGGAGCTATTGGCTTGTTTGTGGCGTCAATCTTAGTAGGTTTGGGGGCAAATTTTACCAAAATACAACTCAATAGAGAGTATGTAAAAGAGACCATGCGTGGAGGACACTCGGAATTAGTATTGCCAGAAAATGAAGAAAAACAATCCGATGGATTAGATATGGAGTATGCTACCCGATGGAGCTACGGAATAAAAGAGACGGCCACTTTATTTATCCCTAATTTTATGGGAGGCGCGTCTCGTTACGATATAGGAATTAACACCAATCTTGGAGAGGCCTTATTAGAAAAGGGTCAAACTCCAAGAGAGGCAACCGACTACTGCAAAACCATCCCTTCCTACTGGGGTGACCAAACTTTAATATCAGGGCCTGTGTATGTGGGTGCCGTCATCTTTTTCCTATTTATTTTGGGGCTTATTATTGTAAAAGGGCCCTATAAGTGGGCATTGCTCATAGCTACACTTTTCTCTATTGCATTAGCATGGGGGAAAAACTTTATGCCATTAACCGAGCTGTTCTTTAACTATTTCCCAATGTATAATAAGTTTCGATCTGTCACTTCAATATTAGTGGTGGCCGAGATAACCATACCATTGTTAGGTTTTTTGGCATTAAAAGCTATCATAAACAAGGAGGTGAGCGCAGAAAAAGTAAAACGAGCCATCTATATTGCTGCTGGATCGCTGGGAGGAGTAGCTATTGTAATATTCTTGCTCAGCTTTGGCTTCTCTTACACCTCTCCCAACGATGTAAGTTTTGAAGGGATATATCCTCAATGGGTGGTAGATGCACTCCTAAAAGATAGAGCCGCCATGCTCCGAGGAGATGCTCTCCGCTCTTTGGCTTTTGTATTACTAGGTGCTGGAACCTTGTGGTTGTATATGACCGAAAAATTAAAACACCTCCCTTTCATTATCACTATGGGATCCCTTGCCGTGATAGATTTATGGGTAGTAGATAAACGCTATTTGAACAACGATGACTTTATTACAAAGAAAGAATATCAGAAACACTTTAAAAAAGAACCTTGGGAAGTAAAATTAGAATCGGACAAAGATCCCCATTTTAGAATATTAAATGTTACTACCCCTACCTTTAACGATGCTCGCTCTTCGCACTATTATAAATCGTTGGGGGGGTATCATGCGGTAAAATTACGCCGTTATGAAGATTTAATAAATGCCCATTTGCTACAAAATAATAGAAATGTAATTGCCATGTTGAATGCTAAATACTACATAGCTCCTATACAAAGTGGCGAAATTGTAGCCAAACGCAACACAAGTGCCATGGGCAACGCCTGGTTTGTCGATTCGCTGTTGTTAGTTTCCTCTCCTATGGAAGAATCGGAAGCCTTAAACACCATGAATATTGAAAATACAGCCGTGGTAGATGTTACCAAGTTTGGAACATTTACAGAAAACTTTGTCCCAGGGCACGATTCTACAGCAAAGGTTACTTTTTTAACCTACCACCCTGAGGAACTCACTTACGAGTATTCTGCCGCAAAAAATGGAACCATTGTGTTTTCAGAAATATACTACCCTTATGGTTGGCACGCATATATCGATGGGCAACCCGCTGAGCACTTCCGCGTAAACTACGTGTTGCGTGCCATGAATGTACCTGCAGGAAAGCATACCATTCGCTTTGAATTTAAACCCGATACCCTGAAAAAAAGCGAACCTGTGGCGTATGCCTCCTTTGCAGTTATATATGGAACCTTAATCTTTGGAATAATAGTGGGCGTGAGGAAAAGAAAGCAGCAAAAATAAAGGCTGCTTTCTTCCCATACCATGCATTTTTACAACGACAGAAATCCCCATTTTACCGTTTTTTACTCAATAATCATCTGTCAAGTCTGAAACTCGGAAAAAAGAGGTGAAAATAATGAAGTAATTATTATTTTTTAGCGTGATGTATCGAAAAAATACATAAATTCGCGTGTTGACTTTTTTTTTATTAAATGAAAAAATATGCTTGGGTTTAGATGTTTAAATATCTATATTAGAGAATGTAATAAACTACTGTGCCTTTCTGTAACAGGGAGGATGTTAACATCCGTAATGGTATTACTTTTCTACCCCGCTCCGAAGATTCTCCTTCTCTACCACAATGATGCTGTAAGATGTCTGTTTTTAGCAGAAAAATAAGAGCCAGTTTAAAGTAAATATTATATAAACAACCAAAAAATGAAAAAAAAACTTTTACTCTTGTTGTTAATGTTTGCCCTCTTTCTAGGGGTAAATATCCCCGCGCAACTCTATGCGCAAGACCCCGACATAATAGTGATGAAGGACACTGTAATAACCGTTGCCACCACTGCCAAGTTCTACGACTCGGGCGGCCTTACTGCTATCATTGGAGATATACCTGGCTACTATGGAAATTATGAGAACTATACCTTAACGGTACACCCCGCCGCGCCAGATAAATTTCTTTATGTTACCTTTGAAAGTTATAATACAGAGTCCTGTTGTGACTTCTTGAAAATATACAGAGGTGAGAATACTAATGGCGAACTTGTTGGCACAATAAAATGAGAGGGAACTAAGACTGTTTTTTTCTCTACCATTGGTGAGCCACTTACTTTTCACTTTACATCTGATGGATCTGTTAACTTTTTCGGTTGGGAGGCTACCATTGAAAATGTTACTCCTGGTTTTACCGCAACAAGTACTGCAACAAGTGCCTGCTTTGGTTTAGATAACGGCACTGTTCAAGTAGAGGCTGTAGGGGGTGTGAGCCCCTTTAGATATGAGATCCCTACCCTCGGTAGAT
>CAYJOY010000169.1:3380-4421 GCA_964371885.1 uncultured Lentimicrobiaceae bacterium
GTGTATATGACATTACGATATATGATACCGTGGGATATAGTACTACCCTATCAGCTATTACAATAAATAATGCTTCAGAGAGTGTTACCCCATTATCTGCGGATTTCGATATTATCAGAGCTTGCCCCAATCAGAACGATCCTGACCATCGTGACTTAGGCGATGGTAGTATTGATTTAACCGTTACCGGTGGGACAGCCCCCTATACGTATAAATGGAGCAATGGGGCTACAACTGAAGATTTAAGCAATCTTAACAACAACACCGCAGGAAGTGCTTATTCTGTACTCATTACTGACGATATGGGGTGTGCCGTATCCGCAAGTGCGGAACTGGAGTATGTTCCCCCTATCGAAGCTGAATCCATCTCCTCTATAGGAACATGTAACAGTTCAGATCCGATAACTCTTAGTTATACATCAACGTTCGGTCTTCAAGACGTTACAGTTCTCAGTCAATGGCAAAGAAAAGGATCGGAACCTGACGCTACGTGGATTAATATTGATGGTGCAAACGTAGCAACGTTCTCCCCACAAGAGGGCGATTTGCCAGCTTACTATAGAGTAGGCTTTTTCTACCAAGGTTGCGATACCCTCTTCTCGAACGAATTATATGTATACAGACATCTTTTTGAAACCAAAAATGTAATAACTACCAATAGTTGCTATGGTGAGAATAGTGGCATGGCTGTGCTAGAAATAATTGACAATGGATTTACATTGACTGAATTTGAATATAGTATAGCAGGTAATTCAGAAATTAGGTATACTAACAATAGTACTATAGATGGTCTTCCTGTGGGAACAACGGATGTTACTATCAGAAAGGATGGTTGCACTACTACTCTCCCAATTACCATTGCAGAGCCTTTTGTACTCGATGCTGGGAGCATAACTGCCCAAGAAAAGGCTTGCCTAGGCGAACTAGTAGTAGTGAATAACGAAACTCTAGCCACCCTTGAATCGTCACCAGATGCAAATATAACCTACTCTTGGACAATAACCGAACAGTGGGGATATCCTCAACCTATTCCTGGTGAGA
>CAYJOY010000169.1:4431-5246 GCA_964371885.1 uncultured Lentimicrobiaceae bacterium
GACTTCGACAATAACTAGGATAGCACATTTGGAGGGCTGTGAAGGCAATGGCCCAACCGCAGAAGTAACAATTTATGTGGATGTTGTATACGGAGGTTCTATTGAGGGAGACACCCTCTGCCTAGAGGAACCTGAAGCACCAAAAATACGTAACGAGGGAGCGGCTTATAGCGAAGCCGGAACTCTTGAATACCAATGGGAACGCCTTGTAAATGGGGCCTGGGTCGCCATTTTGGGTGCCACTGACGAAGAATATCTTGTGGATACTACAGGTTTTGGAATGGCAATAGGTGATGTAACCTACTTCCGTAGAGGAGCGAGAATTGCAGGCTGTGATGGCGGCTATGTGTACGCCACGGACTATTTTGGATCCGAAAACGTCCCGCTTCTGCTCCGCGAACAATTTACGGTGCAACTCACAGCTGATCCAAGTGGTATGGTGGATGGAACAGAAGAGGTTGTAATTACTGCAACGCCAGAAGGGGCAACTCCTTATAAAAGCAATGGCTACGATTATTTAAAATATGTGTGGAGTAAAATAGTTGATACAGATACTACCGAGATTGAAATATTAGAAGAAAATGTTGAGTCCCACGCGATAAGTGAAACTCCAACCGAAACCACCACCTATAATTTGTATTTTAAAGAACTGTATTGCAAATGGGAGGGCTCCATTACCGTAAATGTAAGTAACACACAAATTTCGGCAGAGTCTGATACCATTTGTGTGGGCGATACAGTTATGTTGGTAGCTACTGGTGCTGAATCTTTTGAATGGGAGACAGGGGAAACAAATGACACACTCCTTTTTGTAA
>CAYJOY010000170.1:0-5234 GCA_964371885.1 uncultured Lentimicrobiaceae bacterium
ATTAGACAAAAAAATACGTCCAGAATAAAAATGAAAATTCATAAAGAGGGCTTTGGAACCATCATCACATTTTTGCTATTTTCCATGGCATTAAGTGGTTGTATATTTGCTTTTAAGATCTCGTTTACACTCCTTTGCATCCTTGGCTCGTTGGCATTGCTCTTCCTTGTTTACGGCCTCTTCTGTATCTTCTTTTTCAGAAATCCGAAACGTGAAGTTCATCGCTTTCAAGAAGGGGTTATAGCACCAGCCGACGGCACCGTGATCTCTATTGAGGAATATTTTGAATGTGAATACTTTCAGGAAAAGATGATGCGGATTTCTATTTTTATGTCGCCGCTCAATGTACACGTTAACTCCTACCCTATTGGTGGCGAGGTGGTATATTGCCAATATCATAAAGGGAAGCATCTTGTTGCAGATTGTCCAAAATCGTCGCTCGATAATGAGCGTAATACCGTAGTTGTTGAAACGAAAGAGGGGAAGAGGGTTCTATTTCGTCAAATTGCTGGTTGTTTAGCCCGCAGAATTGTCTCTTATGCCAAAGTAGGGGCACAAGTTGCACAAGGAGAAGAGATGGGCGTTATTAAATTGGGATCGCGCGTAGACATCTTCGTACCCCTCGAGAGTGAAATTTTAGTAAAATTATCGGATACTACCACAGCAAAAGTAACCCCAATTGCCCGTTTAAAATAATGGGATTCCGCTGTTAAACATCTTTTTATAGATACACTTTATGCCGTTTTTCGCACATTAAAACGTGGCAAATGGTACCTTTGCAACCCAAGGTTGCGTTCATTTTTTGGGAACTACCCCCTTATTAAACAAAGTAAACTTTTATATTAACGGGTTTGCCAATGGGTATCTCTTACCCACTTTGGTCCTTCTCTCTCGCCGCGACTATTGGTTTTGTTGTTTTCCACCCAACGTTCGTTAAATGAATAAATTAAACGGACGGAGAACATATTATTATACGGTTTTCGCACCACATAATTATCGGAGACGGTAGCTGTTCGAGAATAGAACTTTCTCTCCTCACCTATTGCCGATAACGAATATTGGTATCTAAAATTCAGTTTCAAGCCTTTATAAATGGGCACTTTCACATCTGCAATAATGCTCCATTCATTCTTTTTATACCTATCCGATTGGAGGTTGGTGGTGAGTTGCCGCCCAAACTCTATCTCTTTCACACGCACTAACCGTGCCCATGCTACGCCAACGCCAATAGCACATTTACTCCTAGGGTCTTCAAAATGGAAAAGTACTGGCACCTCTACATAATCGAGGTTAAGCTTATAAAACATACTTTTCAACAAGGCGCTATCAACAGGTATTGATGTATCGAAAATCATGGTATCGTCGAAAGCTCTGTAATCTGCATTTGTATTTTTTAGGGGAGCACGCGCCCCTTTTTGGGAGTATAACAGCTCTACCGTTACAAAAAATCGTTGTTTTTTATCTAAGGGCAACATCACCGACAACCCGGCATTCGCACCCACTTTCTTAAATCCATACACCTCATCGCCATCTACTTGCGAAACATTCATCCCCCCTATTACAGAGCCTATAAAACGTTGTCCGTGAGCAACAGAAGTGGTAAGTATTATCAATAATATTGACAGAAAAATTGTTCTCATTAAATTCTAAAAATTAGGTGGCAAATTTACATCTTTTCAATTAAAAAAAACGTGTACTTTTGCAAAATTTTAAACATGGAAATATCAGTTGCTAAAATTGCCGAGCTAATAGGGGCAGAAGTTATTGGAAATAAAGAAGCTATCATTAATGCAGTAGGCAAAATAGAGAAGGGGAATCCTGGCGAACTTACTTTTTTAGCCAACCCCAAATACACACAATATATATACACTACCGAAGCTACTGCGGTTTTGGTGGCAAGTAGTTTTGAAGCGGAGAAGCCGATTACTACCACTTTAATAAAAACTCCGAATGTTTTGGTAGCCTTCGCCAAGTTATTGGAGTTTTACCAATCGGCGAAAGGGAAAAAGGGGGGTATTTCGGAGCGTGCCTATATTGCACCCAGTGCCACTATTGGCGAAAATGTATACATTGGGCACTTTGTAACCATTGAGGAAGGGGCGCATATTGGCAATAATGTCTCTATTTATCCCAACACCTATATTGGCGACAATGTTACTATAGGCAACCATACTACCATATACTCTGGCGTGAATATCTATTCAGAAACACGCATTGGCAGCGATTGCACGTTACATTCGGGCAGTGTTATTGGAGCCGATGGTTTTGGTTTTGCGCCCGAAGGTGAGGAGTATGTAAAAATTCCTCAAATTGGCAACGTTATTATTGAAGATGGCGTTGAAATAGGGGCCAATACTTGTATTGACAGAGCCACTTTGGGATCGACCATTATCAGAAAAAATGTGAAGCTCGACAACCTCGTTCAGGTGGCTCACAACGTAGAAATTGGCGAGAGTAGCGCCTTTGCCTCGCAGGTGGGTGTTTCGGGCTCTACAAAGGTGGGTCGAAACTGTATCTTTGCAGGGCAAGTGGGTGTAGCTGGCCATTTACAAATTGGCGACCGTGTGATTATTGGTGCACAATCGGGAGTTACGAAAAATATTAACGAAAAACAGGTGGTACTGGGGTCGCCCGCTGTCTCTTTAATGGAAGAGAAAAAAATGATTATCTACAGAAAAAAGTTACCACAACTTTTTCAACAAGTTAGCGATATTGAGAAACAGATCAAGGATAAAGAATAACACAACACAATACAGACTTCATGAATACTCTACAAACCACTATTGCCCAGGATGTTACTTTTAAAGGACAAGGTCTCCATTCTGGGAATGTTGTTACCATAACGTGCAAGCCAGCTGGCGACAATCACGGCATTATTTTCCAACGCATCGACTTAGAGGGGAAGCCACTCATTCCGGCCTTGGTGCAATATGTTGCCGACACATCGCGCAGCACCTCCATTGCACATAATGGGGCTACTGTGCAAACTATTGAGCATTTAATGGCAGCACTTGTAGGCTGTGGAATCGACAATGCCTTAATAGAGATAGATGCCACAGAACTCCCTATTTTAGATGGCAGTGCCTCATACTATATTCGGGAGTTTCTGAAAGTGGGGGTTACCACATTGCAAGCAGCCAGAAAGGCATTATCGTTCGATAAACCATACACTTACGAAATACCCGAAAAAGGGATTGTTATTGATTATAAACCGTCGAGTCTTACCAAAATAACTGTTAATGTAGACTACAACTCTGAGGTACTTCGTCCGCAAGCGGCTACCCTTAACCATTACGAAGATTTTCCTACAGAGGTGGGTTGTGCGCGTACTTTCGTATTTTTACACGAGCTCACCATGCTCATGAAGTACGGTTTGGTAAAAGGGGGCGATGTAGACAATGCCATTGTTTTTGTAGACACCATGCCTACCGACGAAGAGCTTCGCGAATTGGCAACTTTCTTCAATAAAGAACATATAGAGGTAACCCAACAAGGGATTTTGAGCAACGTTACCTTACACTTCGATAACGAGCCTGCACGTCATAAACTGTTAGACCTAATTGGCGATTTATATTTATTGGGAGCCCCTGTCCGTGGAGAAATTACTGCTTCTCGTCCAGGGCATTTCGCAAATACAGAATTTGTAAAAGGGCTTTTAAATCAGTAGTAGCAAGCCATCTCGAAGTGTGCATATCTCCGAACATCAATTTAAATATTCAAGAGGTGCCCACTTATCTGCAATAGCCATTTTCGGAAATTAATCCATCACTTTGTGGTACGCCTTATCGAATGCTTCGAAGAAGAGTTTCCCCATAAGTTCGTAGCCTTTGTTGGTAAAATGGACTCTATCTTTTTTGGCTAATTTATTATCGTACCACGTTTTCATCGATCTCAATCCTCCCATTATCTCAAACTGGTCGAATACGGCTCCGCGCGTTTTTGCCGCTAACGAATACATCACCTCGCGCACATCTAATGCCCTTTCATTAACTTCGTAATAAGGTTTTCCACCTCTCCATTTTCTAGTAAAGCTGTCGTTATTAGTAAGAAAAACGAAAGCACAATCGGGGTTTACATTTTGAAACAGTTGTACTAATTGTAGGTAATTCTCTTCATATTTTTCCTTCGTAAAGTCGCTATGGGTGGCATCATTTATTCCGAGCCCGAAGATTACCATATCTGGGATGATTAAATCGAGGTCGTTCGTAAATTTTTCGCAACGGAGATATGAATCTACGCTAGCGCCATTTACTCCTAAGGAGTGGAAGGTGATACCTGGCAGTTCGTTATCGAGATAAATACCAAAAAAGAACATGGTATCGCCTAGAATGATGTTACACTTTACTGTAAACGAATCGGTTTCAAAAGGGAGATCGTAGATATATCTATTTTTAACAGTATCGATACTATTAGGAAAAAACTCATTGGTATCAACACAGATGGTTGGGATTGAGTTGAGCGAATCGGTGGTGGCGAGCAACGAAATTTTATTGAACGTAAACGGGATGTCGTCGTCGTTCATTCCAATGGTAAACTGCGCGGTTGTATCGCCAGTATAGACTGCTATTCCGAAAGTTTGTAGCGGCTGTTTATGTTCCTCGTATACATTGCGAATAAGGCCAAATTTCCCTACGTCGCTAAGGGTATAATCGTAAGGATTATTGCACCTTGGCGCCACCGAGTATGGAAAAATGAGACCACGTTCTGCTGCACAAGTATCGTGATGCAAAATAATTTCCCTCCTTATAGTGTGCGGAAACATCCCCCCTTGCACATGCGAACCACCAATATGAACAATATGTAAATTGGCATCCTCGCTATATTTGGCATAATTGAACTTATGAAAAAATGGGACTAGAAGGGAGGTGTCGAGACTAAAATAGAGGGTGTCGAGATCGTATTTAATAAACGAATAATCTCGTGGCACATAATAGTGCGGGGGGGCTACCGTTGCAACAGTGTCAACGCCTTGTTGCACTACATTGGCAGTATTAGTTTGCTGTGCATTAGTGGCAAAAGAGGTTAAAGTAAATAATAGAAATATGAATATTTTTCTCATCTAATTTTGGACTTTATGCTTTATTTTTTCGGCGGCGAAGATACTATTTTTATTGATGGGGACCTCTAATAATTCCCCATCGATTTTTATAACGATATAAATATGGACAAAAAATCTCTGTTTTACCCACCTTCGAGCGATATATTGGCATCTTTTCCCCATTTTTATCATCACA
>CAYJOY010000171.1:0-5212 GCA_964371885.1 uncultured Lentimicrobiaceae bacterium
TCAAGGCAATATTCCCCGTTCAGCTCATGGGTTTCTCTACGAGTTCGAGTGCTGCCACATTATCAACAACAATGAACGCCACCGACAACGTGCTTCACCTTCCCAAAACAGTAACCTCGTTCACGCTCCCGGTTGGGGTTACCATAAATATGGATGGCACAAGCCTTTATCAAGCAGTAGCCGCCATCTTTATAGCGCAGGCCATGGGAGTAGATTTGGCATTTCATGAAATAATGATCATTATAGGGACTACCACCCTCTCCTCTATAGGAACCCCCGCCGTGCCAGGGGGAAGCGTGGTAATACTCATGATGGTGCTAGGAGCAGTGGGAATTCCGCCAGAAGGGCTCGCTTTAATATTGGGAGTAGACCGCCCGCTTGATATGTTACGAACGGCTGTTAATGTTACCGGCGATGTAACCGTCTCTTCAATATTGAGTAAAAGAAAGGTGGAAATCCCATAGTTTTACCTGCCACCTCCTCATTATAAATTGTGTCGTTTTTTTTATTATCTTCGCGACCTCAAGTGAAAAAATAAAAAAACAATAAATATTAACAAAAAAAACACTTTTGTTTAGCCCAATGCCCATTGCTAATTGCTAATAGACAAAAGACTATTAAAAAGTATGAAGAAACCTTTATTCGCTCGAATTTTAGATGCTATTGAAGTAGCAGGAAACAAATTGCCACACCCAGCCACCCTCTTTTTAATGATGGCAGTGCTGGTAGTTTTACTATCTGGCTTAGCTGCTTGGATAGATGTGCAAGCCATTCACCCCGTAACAGGAGAGATTATTACCGTTAACAATTTGTGTAGTGCCGATGGCATCCGTTGGATGTATACTAACATAGAAAAGAACTTTGTGGAGTTTCCTCCGTTGGGTTTAGTGTTGGTAATAATGGTAGGTATTGGTGTTGCCGAAGGGGCAGGGCTCTTTACCGCGCTTGTCCGTTTGTTGGTGTTAAAAGCACCTGCAAGATTCATTACCCCAGCCATTATAGCTGCTGGTATCCTTTCGCATTTAGCATCTGAGGTGGGCTACGTAGTGCTTATTCCATTAGGAGCCATGGTGTTCCACGCATTAGGTCGTAACCCAATGGCGGGCTTTGCCGCCGCATTTGCCGGGGTAAGTGCCGGCTTTGGCTCTAATTTCTTAATAGGTTCTGTCGACCCTATCTTGGCTGGGCTTTCCACTTCGGCAGCCCATATTATTGACGAAAGCATGTATATAAACCCTATGGTGAACTACTTCTTCATGGTAGCTTCGGCATTTATGGTGGTAGTTGTAGGGACATGGATTGTAGAAAAGGTGGTAGAACCGCGCCTCGGGAAATACGAGGGTGAAGTGAAACCATTAGAGGTAGAACAGCTTACCCCTATCGAGAAAAAAGGGATGATGTGGGCAGGTGTTGGTACGTTGCTGTTGTGTGCCGTATTCGCATTGGCGGTAGTTCCAGAAAATGGAATATTGAGAAACCCTGAAACAGGCGAAGTATTACGTTCTCCATTCTTTAGTGGTATTGTGGTATTTTTACTGCTAATATTCTTAGTGCCTGGTTTAATTTATGGAAAAGTGGTGGGAACTATTAAAAACGATAAACAAATGATGAGCCACATGGGGAAATCAATGTCGCACTTAGGAAGCTATATTGTACTCGTGTTTTTTGCCGCTCAGTTTGTTTATTTCTTCAGAGAGAGTAATTTAGGGATAATTACCGCTATAAAAGGGGCCACTTGGCTGGAAAGTGTAGGCTTTACTGGATTCCCAATGATCATCGTATTTGTATTGTTAGTAGCTGTTATAAACATGTTTATGGGTAGCGCTTCAGCTAAATGGGCTATCTTAGCACCTGTGTTTATCCCAATGTTAATGCTTTTAGGGTACCACCCAGGGTTAACTCAAGCCGCTTTCCGTATTGGCGATTCCGTAACCAATGTTATCACCCCTATGATGAGCTACTTTGCACTACTGGTAACGTATGCACAACAATATAACAAAGAGTATGGTGTGGGAACGCTCATCTCATTAATGCTCCCATTCTCACTCTTCTTCTTCATTGCGTGGATTATATTATTAGGAATATGGTTCTATATTGGAATCCCATTAGGATTCGATGGACCGTTATATTACGTTCCTTAATCTATCAATTATAAAACAATAAGAAAATGGCAGATGGGATGTATTGAACTCTTTCTGCCATTTTTTCAAACTATCAATTACCATTTTTATTGAGGGGACATCTAATAATTCCCCATCGATTTTATAAGAATAATTAATATGGACAAAAAATCTCTGTTTTACCCATCTATGAGCGATATATTGGCATCTTTTCCCCATTTTTATCATCACATAGC
This sequence comes from uncultured Lentimicrobiaceae bacterium, assembly GCA_964371885.1. Taxonomy (GTDB): domain Bacteria; phylum Bacteroidota; class Bacteroidia; order Bacteroidales; family WCHB1-69; genus CAYJOY01. The sequence continues at coordinate 2,357 of CAYJOY010000171.1, forward strand.
ACGCTATGCTCTTCAAAAAATGAGAAAAATCTACTTAATATCTCATCTCAAATCTGGGCAAAGCAATTTTTAGAAGTCCCCTAACCTAATTCCCAATAATAATGTCAACTATCATGAATTTTTCTACCCCTTTCTACCTTTGTTCCAAATCGCCCCGCCGCAGAGAGTTGCTCCAGCAGATGGGTATTACATACGAAATAATAGATGTAGAGGTAGATGAGGTGTTTCCTCCCGATTGCGCTCCCATTGCAACGGTAGAACATTTAGCGATGCTTAAACTCAGGGCAATCCCCTTTGCTCAATATCCTACTCATGCTATTTTTATGACCTGCGATACCATTGTGGTGGTAGATGGTATTATTTTGGGAAAGCCCGCAAACGAGGCAGAAGCGATAGAGATGTTAACGCTCCTTTCTGGCAAAACCCACGAGGTAATTACTGCCATTGCCCTCTGTGTAAATGGTGAGCAAGTGGTAAAGCACAGCACTACCCAGGTAACCTTTAAATCGTTTTCTCCTAAAGAGATGGAGTATTACGTTGCCCATTGTGAACCTTACGATAAAGCGGGGGGCTACGGTATTCAAGAGTGGATAGGGCTAGTGGGAGTAACCAACATGAAAGGCTCCTATTTTAATGTGGTAGGGCTTCCCACCGATTTGTTATGGCAAATGTTAATGGAGCATACACTATAAAGGGGAAATCTACTCAATATCTCATCTCAAATCTGGGCAAAGCAATTTTTAGAAGTTTCCTAAAGAGTGTATTTGTAAAACAAAAAAGTGTAATTTCGCGGGCTGAAAATACCTGCTTTTCAAAATGTAATGGAAACTGTTGTTGAAAAGGGGTAATGTATTTAAGATTAATTGTTTACCAATAAATATATATTCACATGATTATAAATAAGATAAAAATGGCTGTTTTATGTTTAGGCATGGTGATTGTTTTCACCTCATGCAATAACGAAGAGCCAGAACCACAAACAGTTTGGTATAAAAATATGGAACAATTGTGGAGCGAATATTACTTAGGTGTTGAGGATGCTAAAGTAGCAGATGCGTCGGAAATACGCGACAATTTACCCGTTATTGCTCGTAGCAACCCACAACTTTCGTGGATAGAAGAGGGAGAAGGTATGGTGCTAGTGGGTTCGCTAATGAGCGAATGGCATGCTTCGAGTTGGTATGTAGATAGCCTTTACCCTTTAGGAAATTTCGAGGTATGGGTTACCATCCCTTACGATTTTGAGGCTAGATTACGAAGTGCCGAACTTTGCACCGATTCGTTAGAATGTGCAATGAGAGTTTTTCAAATGTTAGGGCTTCCCCCTGATAGTGATAACAACACACTCGTGTTTTTTTATGCCGATCCTAATGGTATGGTGCGCCCTTCGCCCGATCCCGAAATAGACGACAGTAGTGCATCGCTAGAATTTTCTCCAGGAGCATCAGAAGAGTATATTGCATGGTTTGAAGCAAACTCTGAATCTTCATATAATGGAACTCCTCCCTATCCTTGGACCCGCCTAGGGTATACTTACGATTGGCACAATGGTGGCGAAAATGAGCAGGGGTTTGGAGAGTTTATTGTACAACCCAATACCACGATAAAAGTGTATGAAAAAAGTAGCTTATGGAGCTGGTATCAACAATTGGATAGATAAACTTTAACCCAATTGCTCTCCCTAGTCTAGTAAAAACACTCTGAAAAGTTACTTTTATTTCTTGCAATTAAACTGTACTATTCATGGCATATAGTGCCGCGCCGTAGGCCCCCATGAGCTCTGGCACTTCGGTAAAGTAGATTTTCTTTCCTGTAAGTACCTCTAAGGCACGCGCCACCGATAAATTTTTAAAAGTACCCCCTTGCACCACAATATTGTCGCCAAGTTCATCTATCGATTTTAATTTTAGTACTTTATAAAGACTGTTTTTGATTACCGAGTATGAAAATCCGCCAGCAATATTTTCGATGGCAATCCCTTCGCTCATTGCTTGTTTTACTTTCGAGTTCATAAAAACGGTACATCGTGTCCCTAAATCGTAGGGATTGGGGGCTAATGCGGCCATTTGAGCAAATTGTTCTACAGTGTACCCGAGCCCTTGGGCAAAAGTTTGGATAAAAGAACCGCACCCCGAAGAACATGCTTCGTTAATTTCTATACGACTCACCACCCCATTTTCAATGTACATTGCTTTCATATCTTGCCCCCCAATGTCTAAAATAAAAGAGACATTGGGCACTATCGACTGGCTCGCCATAAAGTGTGCCGAGGTTTCTACTATGCCAAAGTCCATGTCGAAAGCCTTTTTTATCAAATTTTCGCCATAACCGGTGGAGCAACTCCCTTTAATATTCCACTTTTTGTGGCTCGCTTTCATCTTTTCGTGCAGTTTTTTCATCGATAAGATAGCGGTCTGCAAACTATCGCCGCTGTTACTTTGGTAATCTTTAAAAATAATCTTTTTATCACTATTAATAACTACCAATTTAGTAGTAGTCGATCCTGAATCTATTCCTACAAAGCATGTTATCTCATCATTATTTTCGGTGTCTGCTAGAAGTTGTGTGTTAATTTGATGCCCTTTTTTCCAAACCATCATATCGTTTTCAGAAGTAAAGAGCTGCGGTAATGTGGAAGTGCCTTCGTGAATTACCTCTCTACTTTTGTCATTCTCTATCCCTTCTATAATTTTAGATAGCGGAGTAGAGGGAATCTGTTTTTGTTGTGCACAGAATAGCGCTGTTCCACTAGCGGGGATGAGGTGTGGGTGTTGTGGAATGATCAATTCTTTCTCTTCAAAATTTAGTATTTTAAGGAATGCCTTTTTCAGTTCAGGAATAAATGCGAATGGTCCT
>CAYJOY010000172.1:0-5174 GCA_964371885.1 uncultured Lentimicrobiaceae bacterium
ATGGTACCATTGAAGCTAATGCACCAGTGAGTTCTTCCTATATCTATCGCTATACGCTAGTAGGTAACCCACTTCCAGTAGAAACTACTGAACTTCCTATAACCACCCTCGCAGCAGGAGAATACGCAGTACAATCTACTGACGGTGGTTGTACTGTAATAGATACCCTAACAATTGGAGAAGAGTTAACCTATCCTACCGTAAGTCTCACCAAAACCGATGTAACCACGCACGGTGGAAGCGATGGCACTGTAACCGCAACGCCAGATGGAGGCTTAGAACCATATACTTTCTCGTGGACTCATAGTGCTCAAACTGATGCTACTATTACTGGTTTATCGGCAGGTTCCTACACCGTAATAGTAACCGATGCCAATGCTTGTACAGTTAGTGAGAGCATAGAAGTTATAGATTACATCCCATTTACTTTCGAGGCAGCAGTTGCAAAAGCTTCTTGTTATCAAGAAAATGATGGTGTGATTGAGATGAGTAACCTACAAAATGGTCAAGCTCCGTATAATGTCTATCTACATACTACCACAGGTGCATTAATATACCAGCAACAGCTACCAGCTATAGCTCCTGCAACCTTTACCAATGTAGCCCCTGGTGAGTATTGGGTAATTATAGAAGATGGTACCGCTCGCCGTGATACCTCTGTAGTACTTGCCGTAACAGAAGCAGCGGCCATTAACTTAAATTTAGTGGTTACTGCACCAAATCCAATTATGTCGGGACAACAAGTCGCCATTGAAGCAACGGCCTCATCATCACCGTTAACCTATACATGGAACGCAACTCCTTACACTACAATAACCACAATAGCAGGCGATAGCATCGTAATCCTTCCTGTGCTAGATAATACAGAGGTAACTGTTACCGTAGCAGATGTACACGGTTGTACGGCTACAGACAGAGTACAACTGAACCCTGTGGCTTGTCCAACAATGGATAATGTAGTAGATGTTGTAAACAATAACGATATTTATACGGTAGTTGACCTAGTAGGTTTATGCTGGTTCCGCGAGAATTATAAAGGAACCATGTATTCCGATGGTACTATTATTCCATTTGCCGAAGGTTACGAGCATACACAAGCTCCACCAGTAGATGAGAATATTGAAGATTTTGGAAGATTGTATACTTGGGAGTCGGCAACACGAAACACTAATGGTGCCACTACATACGCACTCCCAATGTTAGCCAATGCCTCAACTCCAGCGGTTCAAGGCGTTTGTCCAGAAGGATGGCGTATCCCAACCCAAGGAGAATGGACCCGCTTAAGCACCACTTATGCAGCTTCGGAGTTACGTAGTACGGACTTCTGGATTAGCGCAAGTAACAACACCGATGTTACTACTTTCAACTCGCGCCCAGCAGGTTATTATAACGGGGCACGTGATCGTTTCGAACAGTTATACACCTACACCGCTTACTGGTCGTCTACAATCGATACAAACACTAGCCATGCATACGTAGCCGGGTTAACCCAGTATTGTGGCGACTTAGAGATAGAAACCATAGAAGGCGAAGTGGCATTAAGTGTCCGTTGTGTGGCCGTAATCCCTGCATCAACCATGGCAATCGCATCATCTCGCTCAGCAGATGAAACATCTGCAACGCTATATGGTAGCGCAGTAGCTGGCGATGAAATCATTGAAAATGTTACCTTCGAATATCGTACAGTAGGCGGAACATGGGTAGCTGTATCAGCACCAGTATCGCAAATGCCAAACGGTGTTTATAGTGTAGCCGTAACCGGACTGAACCCAGCGGAAACGTACGAGTTTAGAACAGTAATGACAGTACAAGGAAACGACACACCAGTGTACAGCAACGCGAAAAACTTCTAGTAAAATCGCAATAATTATACATCAAGAAGGGGTGCCCAATGGGTGCCCCTTTTCGCATTGTAATCCATCAAAAATTAGTGATAGTCTATCTACTAAAAAAAAGCTATCTTTGCCAGTTCAAAAAATGATGAAATAAAGCCTAAATTATATAGGAAATTTGTATGTTAAACGAAGATATAGAGATTTATAAATGAAGATAGGAATTCTCTCAGATACTCATGGGGTGGTTCACCCAAAAGTTTTCGAATTTTTTAAAGATTGTGATGAAATTTGGCACGCTGGCGATATTGGAAGCGAAGATGTGCTGATAGAATTAGCAGCCATTACGAAGGTGCGCGCTGTTTGGGGAAATATCGATACCATAGAGATGCATAGTAGATGTAAAGAAATTGAAGTATTTGAATGCGAAGGGCATAAAGTGTTTCTAAAGCACATTGTTGGCACATTTCCTCGTTACGATCGCGAGGTATTACCCATTATTGAAAAAGAAAAGCCAACCCTAGTGGTGCTCGGCCATTCCCATATCTTACAGATTATGAACGATGAAAAACATAATTGGCTATTTATGAACCCAGGAGCAGCAGGACAGTTCGGACCGCATACCCATATTACATTTATTCGATTTGATATTAAAGATAAAAATATTAGCAACTTAGAGATTTATGATGAACCTAAATAACCTATTAAAAATGAGAATACTACTCGCATTATTAACAGTAATCACCCTTTTTATTGCCTGCGATTCGAACCCTGTGCAAAAAACAACAAAAACCACCACTACTACGACTGTTGTAACTCCTCAGTTTAGTGCCGACTCAGCCTATCTTTTTGTAAAAGAGCAAATAGACTTCGGGCCGCGTATTCCTGGCTCAGAGCCACACACGGCCTGTGCCAATTATTTAGTAGCAAAATTAGCGCAATATTGCGACACCGCCTTTATTCAACATTTTACCGCTACTACCTTCGATACTAAGCAGTTTGCAAGCAAAAACATTATAGGGTCATTCCACCCAGAAAAAACGAAAAGGATACTCCTCGGAGCGCATTGGGACACTCGCCCTCATGCCGATGCCGACCCAAATCCGAATAATTGGGACCAACCATTCGATGGTGCCAATGATGGAGCTAGTGGGGTAGGGGCACTGATTGAAATAGCACGTCAACTCGCCATAAAACAACCAGAAGTTGGGGTAGATATTATCTTCTTCGATATTGAAGATTATGGATTACCCAACGGCTCGAACGAGCAAGGCGACTGGTGGGGACTCGGTGCTCAACATTGGGCTAAAAATACACATCGTCCAAAAACCGATTATCAATACGGAATATTATTAGATATGGTGGGAGGCTTCAACCCTACATTTCTACGCGAAGGCTTCTCCGATTACTACGCTCCCAATATCGTAGCAAAAGTGTGGAAAAAAGCCTACGAGTTGGGATACAACCAATATTTCCCAAACACCCCAGGGAATCCCATTACCGACGATCACTACTATGTAAATAGTATTGCCAGAATACCCATGATTAATATTATACACCAAGATCATAGCACTGGAACAGGATTTGTTGCAACGTGGCACACCTTAGAAGATAATCTGCAAAATATTGATGCTAACTCCTTGAAAATTGCAGGAACCACTGTGTTAGGGGTTATTTACGACGAAAAATAACATCAAAACAAGAACTCAACAAACAAAAAAATAAATAATTATTATGCCAATTTTTAAGTTTTTCTCTATCCCAACAGAAGAAATTCTCCCTATTGCTAATGCCTTACAAGTCGATTTAGCAAAAATTCTTAATACTAATATCGATAACATCACCATTCAGATGTTCGATGCCGACACCATCATGAATGGTGAGATTACCCCAAAAGTGTACCCGCAAGTAGAGGTGCAGCTTTTTCCCCGTTCAAACGAGCAATACCAAGAAATAGCAAAGTGCGTTACGCTCTATCTGAACGAGATTGGGTACCCAGAGTCGGACCTGTTTTTTATAGAACTAAGTACTAAAACCTACTTCGAAAACGGGCTACCCGTAGAATAGTCACCATTGCGAGCCAATGATTTTAGAGACCATTAAAACTTTCCTCCTCGAACTTTTTGCCTTCAACGACAAAAGCCCACTATTGTTTACTCAATTTCATTTTTGGGTGTTTTTTGCTATCGTTTTTGCGGGGCTTGCACTGCTCAAAAATAAAATTATTCTTCGCAATGCTTTCCTCTTATTCGTTAGTTTCTTCTTCTACTACAAAACCTCGGGGTTGTTTATACTACTCCTAGCCACCACCACTATTACCTGTTATTTGTGTGGCGCCCGTATTAGCAAAAACAATAAAGAGGCTCCTAGAAAACTCTGGCTGATAGTAGGGGTGTGTGTTAACCTGTTGCTGTTAGGGTATTTTAAATATGCCTATTTTTTTACCGATTTACATAACACAATATTTAACTCTAATTATGAGGTGGTTAACTATTTTGCCCAATGGGGCAACCGTTTTTTATATACCGATCGTTTTACCGTAGATTCCATAATATTGCCCGTGGGCATCTCCTTCTATACATTTCAAAGTATTAGTTATGTGGTAGATGTGTATCGCCGTAAAATGGAACATATCCCCAATTTAATTAATTTTGGCTTTTTTGTGAGCTTTTTCCCTGGTTTGGTAGCAGGGCCTATTATCCGTGCTAGCCAGTTTCTTCCCCAAGTATATAGGAAATACTATCTGTCGCGCCGCCAATTTGGAATTGCCGTTTTTTGGATTCTGAATGGCTTAACAAAAAAGATTATTCTAAGCGATTATCTTGCCGTGAATTATGTAGATCGCATATTCGATAACCCTGGTTTATTTACCGGTTTTGAGAATTTATCGGCTATTTTCTTTTACTCATTGCAGGTATATGCCGATTTTTCGGGCTACACCGATATTGCCTTAGGGGTTGCTATGCTCATGGGATTCTATTTACCGCTCAATTTCAACTCCCCCTACAAGGCAACCAATGCTGGCGACTTCTGGCGACGCTGGCATATCTCATTATCATCGTGGCTGAAAGATTATCTGTACATCCCGTTAGGAGGAAGCCGAAAAGGGAAGTGGCGTACCAATATTAATCTTACCATTACCATGTTGCTCGGTGGGCTTTGGCACGGTGCCAGTTGGAATTTTGTAATATGGGGCGGACTCAATGGCGCCGGAATAGTGGTTTTTAAATGGTGGAGAAATCTAAGTGCAATGCGCAAAGCTTTAATTACCTTCGTACTATATATAACTGCACTCCTATTGCATCTTACTTTTAACCGCCCTGTTTTTCAATTGGCCCTCAT
>CAYJOY010000173.1:0-5173 GCA_964371885.1 uncultured Lentimicrobiaceae bacterium
ATTTACTTAAGAATTAATTTGGAATGCATACGCAACACCTCCCATTGATTGCTGTGAACCAGGTACATTATAATTCATAATCCCTAGCCCAACGCCCGAGTAAGGAGTGAGATGTAATTTTGTCCGCTCAACTTATAAAAGGAGAGGACTGAGAGTAAAGTAATAAGGAAAATTAGCTTTTTATACATTCGTGTTTAATATTTCATTTAATCCAAATAGGACTAATTCGGGGTCGGCAAAGATACGATTTTTTATTGAATTTCCGAGAAAAAAGGCATCCCCTCCCGCGAGTACTACAAATACATTGTTATAGATTGATTTATAGTAGTTTATAATCCCGTCTATTTCGTATGCAGTGCCATAAACCGCGCCACTTATTAACGAGTAGTCGGTAGAATTACTTATAACGGGAGAAAAAAGCACCTTTTCTACGAGAGGCAGTTTCTCGGTAAAGTGGTGCATGGCCTTAAGGCGCATGTCGACTCCAGGCGCAATACTTCCACCTATGAAAGCACCATCTTTGTGGATGAAATTAGTAACGAGGCAAGTGCCTGCAATGATGACAAGCGAATGTTGGTTTGGGAATTTTTTCCAGCAACCCACTGCAGCTGCAATGCGGTCTAACCCCAATGTCTCTTTGTCGAGATAATGAATTTCAATAGGGACAGGTGTTTCGGCAGTGAAATTAACGAAATGGCAGCGCTCCATTAATAGTTTTTTTATGGATAACATTTCTTCGTTATCGTTTCTTACCGAAGCAATAATGGCATTTTTAATGGTATGCCTTTGTAAGTTATCGGCAATAATATCCAGAGACAAATCTTTTCGGTACGATTTCGCCACCACATTTCCCTTTTCATTAAAAACTGCTACCTTTGCCTGGGTATTTCCAATGTCTATAACAAGATTCATCATTTTATTTAGGGGACTTCTAAAAATTGCTTTGCCCAGATTTGAGATGAGATATTGAGTAGATTTTTCTCATTTTTTGAAGAGCATAGCGTGCTATGTGATGATAAAAATGGGGAAAAGATGCCAATATATCGCTCAAAGATGGGTAAAACAGAGATTTTTTGTCCATATTAATTATTGTTATAAAATTGATGGGGAATTATTAGATGTCCCCTTTAAATAGCAACTGCTGCTTTAATATGTGGATGCGGGTCGTATGATGCTATTTGGAAGTCTGAGTATTGGAAGTCGAATATGGAGGTAACTTCAGGATTAATAATGAGTTTTGGCAGTGGTCTTGGTTCGCGTTGTAGTTGTAGTTTGGCTTGTTCTATATGGTTGGCATATAGGTGTGTATCTCCAAAAGTGTGGATAAATTCTTTAGGTTTAAGTCCGCATACTTGTGCAACCATGCATGTGAGCAAAGCGTAAGATGCTATATTAAAAGGTACCCCTAGAAATACATCGGCGCTTCGTTGGTAAAGTTGGCACGACAGTTCGCCATTGGCTACATAGAATTGGAATAGTACATGGCAAGGGGGGAGTTTCATGTCGTTGAGTTCGCCCACATTCCAAGCATTTACCATAATTCGTCGCGAGTTGGGGGTGTTTTTTATTTGATCAATAACTTCCGATATTTGATCAATTGTTTTTCCCGAGGCGCATCCCCACGAGCGCCATTGTTTCCCATAAATAGGCCCTAAGTCGCCGTTTTCATCAGCCCATTCATCCCAAATAGATACATTGTTATCGTGAAGATATCGGATATTTGTTTCCCCTTTAAGGAACCATAGTAATTCGTGAAAGATGGAGCGAGTGTGTAGTTTTTTGGTGGTGAGGAGTGGAAACCCTTGGGTAAGGTCGGTACGTAATTGGTAGCCAAACACACTATAGGTTCCTGTTCCTGTTCTATCGCCGCGGTATACTCCGTTATCGATAATGTGTTGTAAGAGATCTAGGTAGGCTTTCATAAAGAGTTATATTTTAAAATGTAACGTTGCCCAAAACATGGCTCCGTAAGCATAGCTTGTTCTATTTTGATAGTTTGTGGTTCCGAAGCCCGAGGTGTTGAAACGGTAGGGTTCGTGTGCCCATTGTGTAAAGTTAAGGTTGTGAGTAACGTTTTTAACAGCAACGGTAAAACCTAACATATTCTTCTTAATTTGCCATTCTTTGGAGATAGAGATGTCGGCAGTAAATTGTCCTTTATATTTATCTTGCTTTAAGATTTCTTCTTGTGTTGTTGCATCAAAGCCATCTAACGCGGCTTCTGTTCTTCTTTCGGGGTTCATAGCGGCGTACATTTTACCGTAGAAATTCCCGTTTAGCATCAGCTTCCACCCTTTAAAGTTCATTTTAACCCCTAAGGTATTCACGGTTTGTGGCATTCCTCCCACTTTGTTTCCTTTCCATTGCACTGTTTGCCCTTCGGTTGCAGCTATGTTATTGTACTCAATTCCATTTTCGGCGGCAACATATAAAGTAGGGTTATTAGTGTAAGTGTAATCGCCGTAGCTACCAGCAACAAAAAGTTCTACTGTTGGGTGTACTTTGAAAGTTCCTAACCATTCCACCCCAACATGTAGTTGGTCGAGATCGGTCAAGCCATAGTTTACGTAATTTTGTCGATCGTCGTGAAAGGCAAAAATATTTTGAGTAGCATTATTTAAATAGGCCGCAAACCCTTCTACTTTAATGGTTATTTTTGGCGATTGGTAAGTATACGAAAGGTTTCCATCTATTAAATTTTGATTTTTAATATTGGGAATTAGAGCATTAGAAAAGTTTTTGGCAAAGAAAATACTTTCAGTTTCGGGCGCTCCCGACTGGAATTGTGCGTGAAATGTGATGAGGTGATTTTTAGAGAACGTGGTATTAAACCCAGCGTTGGCACCGTAGTTAAAGAAACTTTTTAATCCCGATTTTCCAAATGAATTATCTACGTCTCTCCCGTTTTGCATTTTTCCATCCCGAAATAGTTGAGTAAGCCCTACCTTTGCTCCGAAGCGAAAGTCTAGCGCAGCGCAGTGTAGCAACCCATTAGCCCAAAGTTGTTCATGAAAAGTCGTGATTATGTAGTCGTAACCAAAAATGCCATTTTCTCCTATTTGTTTATTGGGTTCTAGCAAATTATTCATTGGCAATGTGGAGTTTTCGGCAGGCTGGTCTTCAATTAGGTAACGTTCTTGATCTATCCAATATCCCCCCCCTAACAAATCATCGATGGTTTTATAGTAATGGTCGCGTCTTCCTTTCACTTTTACCCCAGCATCGAGAGAGAATTTGTCGTTAAAGGTCATCTCTTCCGAGAAGTCGCCACCAAAGTGAACCGTTCTTTTCCACCTTTCTTCAAGGATGTACTGAGCCGCTTCCCCTTGTTGTTCTGCTAACTGGTTCGTCGCGTAGATATTGTCCCAATTAATTTGGCGAATATTGGCATTTTTACTCCACCCATCGGTGTAAATACTGTCTAACGGAGTTCCTTCGTAGTAGCTTGGTAAGTTTATGTAATAGTCGGGGAATGGTATAGGGGCATCTCCCCAGTTGAGGTGTGTGGTATATGAGTTGTTTATTCCTACAAAAATATTGGCATTTAATTGAATATCGTCGCCATTATCGTGAGTATAGGAGAGTATTGCTGTAGGGGAGCTTATCTTCTGGTGTTCACTATTTCTTTTCACACCTTGGTACCATCCCCAGTTGGGGTTGTAGTACGGAGTATTGGCTAATAACTGCGTTTCGTTGAACGAAGGTGAAGCTAAGTCGCTATGAGTTTCACTTCCTAATATTTTTAAATTGAATGAATTATATTTGTTAATGACTTTTTCTATAGTAAAAAAATAGTCGATACCTGTTAGGCTTGTTCCGTCTGTATAGTTCCAAACGTTGCCATATCTTCCTGTAATACCTCCAGCAACAGCCCATCCCGATTTTGTGATCCCAGTGGCGCCTAATACCGAGACTTCATTATTGGCGGTGTTATTGCTAAGAGTATAGCTAACACTTAATTGCCGGGGTATTTGCGAGCCATTCCAATAATAATTTTTCCCTATTCCTATATCAAAAAAAGAGGTAGCAAATGAGCAGTTATTAATATGATTGGGAGCCAAGTATTGGGGTAATCCACGTGGGATATAGTTTCCCCAATTAAAGATGGAATCTTTAAAGAATTGATATGGATCGTTAAATATCCCCATCTCCTCAGCAGTTGTGTCGGCGTGAGCCGATGTATATTGCATGAGTGGGGGTATATTAATTTGAGAAACAACCACCTTACAGTTAAACGATAAGATGGTTGTTATAATAATAATTAAGAGGTTCTGTTTGTTATTCAGCATCTAAACCTAACATTTTCATTAATTCTGGATTCTCTTTTAAATCTTTTGCATCTGAAGGGAGCAAAAACTCGACAGATTTAATTTTTTTAGAAGGGGCAACTGCTGTTGCTTCCATTATTAAATGTACACCTTCTCCCAATTCTGGAGCAGGGGTTTCGGTAGATAATATGAACCCAACTAAGCCTGGCATTTCCATTGCATTAATAGCAGCTGAATTATTGAGTTCTTTTGAAACATAGCATACCAACGAATTTTGTTCATCGGTTTCTAAGTCGGTAATAGTAACATTTACCTTCTGAGCTTTGTGTTCGGCAATGGTTTTATATTCTTCTAAATATTCGTATTTGAAATCTTTAGTTTTGTACTGCTCTTCAATTTTCGCTTTATCTGTTTTCATATAGTACTTGCCCATTCCAGTAATATCAAGAACAATTGTAAGTGCCATTGCATCGCCATCAAATATAGTAGTAACTGCTAATCCTTCTTGTGTTAATACCGTCTTTGACATGTTTCCAGATATTTTCTTTTCTACATTTCCTGGAGCTTGAGAAGTAATATTAGGGTCGTCGGTTCCTGTTATTTTGGAAGAATATGTTACAGTTCCTACAAATGGTTTTTGTGCCATCAGTGCCATGCTACTCATGAAAAGTACTGATAGAGAGAGTAATAAAATCTTTTTCATTGTGTGATTTTTTTGTTATGAAAATTATAAAAAACTGCGCAAAGATACACTAATCTTTTATTTATTATTGTTTGCAAATAAAAATAACATTAAATACAAAAAATGAACTTAAAAGTTGTATTTTTGCACCCAATTAAAATATAGTATAATATGAAAAAGTTTTCTTTATTTTTGATAGCATTTACGCTTATCATTTCCAATG
>CAYJOY010000174.1:0-5139 GCA_964371885.1 uncultured Lentimicrobiaceae bacterium
ATGCCAAGCGCTTATCCATTATTCTGTTATAGAAGATAAATGTATTGGCTGCCAAGTTTGCAAGAAAGGGTGCCCTGTTAATGCTATTGATGGAGAGCGTAAAGAGATTCATCGTATTCGCCAAGAAGATTGTATTAAGTGTGCCGTTTGCTATACAAAGTGTAAATTCGGTGCCATATTACGCTCATAAACAGATAGACTAACCAAAAAAGGGAGAAATGAACTTCCTCCCTTTAATATTATTATCATCATTATTCAAGATTCTTAGAAAGAATACCCTATTCCGAAAGCGAAGTTTTCCATAAACTGAACACGAGGAGCAGAAACACCATCTTTCTCTATCATAATCTCTTCATAATACTTTAACGAAGTCGATAATGAGACGCTCAGTACTTTAACAAACTGATAGGAGATCATAAAATCCCAGTCTACATTAAAGTTCCCGAACTTCTGCTTGGTATCGGTATAAGGGGTAAACAGCTGTATTGCCGACATTAATTTTAAGTTTTTAATTTTATCGTAAGTTACAGTACCTCTAATTGTTAAACCTAGCGATGTTTTGTATGTTTTATCGAGTGGCACTGAAAAGCTTTCTCTTAAGTCTTCATCTAAGCATGTGGTTACTAAGCCTGCCACTGGCGATACATAAATGGAGAAAATATCTTTCCATTTCCAATCTACCCCTATAGAAATTTCTGTAAATGAAGGAGATAAAATGTTAGAATTAAGTTTTCGGGTCTCTATATTATTCACTTTTCCGTAACTATATCCGCGGTAAAATTGCGATTTAAAAGTCCCTAATGCTGTAATAAACCACATATTAGCCACTTCATAACCAAATTTACTTGAGAAGTTGAGTTTATCGCTCGACTTTCTCACTTCATATCTTTCGAAATCTGAGGAGTACATAGCCCCAAACTCTACATCTAGTGTCGATTCCCATGCTAATTTTTTCTTAGTATACTTTAGCGATAAGAGTGACCCAAAAATAGTATTAAAGTTACTTTGTCCACCTGCTGCCCAGTTTACAAATTGGGTTTGTGCCGCTTTAAAGGCAAATACACCCGAAAATTTCCAATAGTCTTTCCAAGCTGGTCTTTGCAGTGAGTCGGTTACATCATCCGTTGAAATAGGCTGGATAGACTCGGTGGTTGCTCCAGGGGCTTGCGAAGGTTGCTCTGTTTGCCCCTTTAAAATGAAGAGTGTAAATGTTAAAAACGCTAAAAAAAAGAATCTTTTTCCCATGTTTATTTATCTATTTAATTTGTTAAGGTTTTTCCACCATCTTTGGCTTACTATATCTTTACATGCAAGCGTGTAGTCGCTTTCGGTACAAGGGAGATAGTAGATATGCTCTTTGTTGTTTTTTTGATATACAGGAAGTTCTACCCACCATCTTCCAGTTTTCTTACTTTTATAGAAGATGAGGTCGTCTATTGTTTTCGATGTTTCCACCGCATATCTCACATAATTCTGCCTATTTTCGAAGCGTGTATCTTGCACTCTACGCGTTACTGCATCGATAAAATACCATAACATTTGCGCTATTACCTGTGCTGTTTGTTGATGATAATCGAAGGTGGGGTTGTATTCATAAACGCCCATTACCATCAGTTTATCGCTTATGCCTGCATACTTTGCTATTTGGCAAATTTCCTCACCATAAAAGCCGTTAGCAGAGGCAAATGGATTTCCTGGGGCATCGGAGCGGCGAATAGCAGAGATGTCTAGCGAGAGAATATCTGCATTGCGAACCAGTGCTTCTGTTTCTAACATATTTTGTCGCAATTCTCCCACGCGATATGTCTCGAAAAAGAGTTCATCCATAATTTGTAAACTCTCTTGACTGTTGAGATAAGTTTGGTATCCGAGATGGGCATAATTGAGCAAGTAGTTAGGTTGTTGCATCACTATTTTATCGAGGTAAGCAATAGAAGAGATGGGCATTTCGTCGCTTCCTAAATCGAACGTGGCATCTACCGATACCATATTCGTTACTTTTTCTAGGAGCTCGTAGGCTCTATATATAGGATAAGCGATGTCGTTACTACCACCAAGCACAATCGATACCACATTGTTTTCTATTAGGCACGATGTTATTTCGCTCACAATATGGTAGGTGTCTTCAATAGTATTCCCTAATTTTAGGTTTCCAAAATCTACGATGGTGATTTCATTTTCGCATGCGTACAGCCTATAAAGCTCTTTTCTAATTTCGTCGGGAGCTAAAAAGGTGCCATTGTTTTGGTAGCTATTCCTACTTTCGGGCACCCCAAAAATGGCTAATTGCACCGTGCTTAGGTCTAAGGGGGTGTTTTCCTCAACAAAAGTTACTTTATTTAACCATAACTCATGCGAAAAATTGGGGTTTACATTTTCTATTATTGCAGGGTCGAAGGGGTCGAAATACAAAGAAAGATCGGTCATTATGATTTTCTTTTTACTGTTTTTTTCTTAGCAGTAGGAGGGGTGTTTTTCACGATCTCTTCGCAATCTGCTAACGATAATTCTTCGGCTACTCTATCTTTAGGAATCTTAAAATTGTTGGTGCCATCGGTTATATAAGCGCCATATCTTCCAGACATCACTTTCAGATTTTCGTTTTCAGTAAATTGGCGTATTACATTCTTCGCTTGTCCATTTTCTATCAAATTAATAGCCCCCTCAAGTGTCAATTCTTTAGGGTTCATGTTTTTACCTAAAGTTATATTCTTGCCATTGTATTTAACATAAGGTCCATAACGTCCTACTAGCACTTGCACTGGCAACTCTTTGTGCGTTCCCAAGTCTATAGGTTCTCTATCTTTTAATACTTGTAGATGATTATCTATTAATAGACAAACTTTTTCGAACTCAACGGTTAATGGGTCTTCATCTTTTGGGAGCGACACATAAATTTCACCAAATTTTATATAAGGGCCGAATCGACCTACCCCAATAAGCACCTCTTTCTCTTGGTAACTTTCGAGGTGGCGGGGCAGTTTAAACAATTCAAGTGCCTCTTCTAATGTAATGGTTTCGAGGAATTGTGTTGGTTTTAACTTGGCATACTTAGGTTTTTTATCTTCTTCCATCTCTCCAAATTGAACCATAGGGCCATACTTACCTAACTTAGCAAATATTTTCTCGTTTGTTTTAGGGTCTAAACCTATCAAGCGTTCGCCCCCAGCTTTTGCCGAGTGGGTGATAGCAGTTTCGATAGATTGGTGGAAGTTTGCATAGAAATTAGAGAGCATCTCCTGCCATTGGGTTACCCCTTCAGCAATGTCATCGAATTGTTTTTCAACCTCAGCGGTAAAGCTATAATCCATTATCGATTCAAAATTTACCTGAAGGTATTCGTTTACAATCATTCCTATATCGGTAGGGAAGATTTTATCTTTTTCGGTGCCGTATTTTTCTATTTTTACTTTTTCTTCAATTTCATTATCTTTTAAAGTAATCACGATGTTGTCGCGTTCTTTCCCTGGTCGTGTCTCTTTTACCACGTATCCTCTTTTTTGAATAACGGAGATGGTGGGAGCGTATGTAGATGGTCTTCCTATGCCTAACTCTTCCATTTTTTTAACAAGGCTCGCTTCTGAATAGCGAGCGGCGGGTTGACCGTATCGTTGTGTTGCTTTAATCATATCTGCTAGCAATTGCTCATCCACGGTAACGGCAGGGAGTAGCCCTTTTATCTCTTCATTATCTTCATCATCCCTCGACTCAATGTACACTTTTAGGAATCCTTGGAATAAGATTACTTCGCCTACTGCTTGGAATTTTTCTTCTCTGTTAGAGATAGGTATTGTAATGGTTGTTTTTTCGGTAGCAGCATCGCTCATTTGCGAGGCGATGGTACGTTTCCATATCAGTTCGTACAATCTTTTAGCAAAAGCGTCGCCTGGTACGGTATGATTTTTTATATTGGTAGGGCGGATGGCTTCGTGGGCCTCTTGTGCACCTTTTGTTTTAGTTAGATATTTTCTCTTATTAGCATACTCTTCGCCATAACTGTTAACAATTTCCTCGTGAATTTCTTCGAGTGCAAACTCCGATAGGTTTACCGAATCGGTTCTCATATAAGTGATATAACCAGCTTCGTAGAGCTGTTGTGCTACTACCATTGTTTTTGTTACGGAGAATCCTAGTTTACGTGCCGTTTCTTGTTGTAGCGTAGAGGTTGTGAATGGAGGTGCTGGAGATTTTTTGCCGGGGCTTTTTTGTATGGCTCCCACTTTGTAAGTGGCTACCTTACAATCTTCCATAAACGTTAGAACATCCTCTTTTGTATCAAATTTTTTATTTAAATCTGCTTCTAATTCTAATTTTTTATTCGTTGCTGACCCGAAGTTTCCTGTGATTTTATACTGGAATGTAGAGTTAAAACTATTAATTTCTCTTTCTCTTTCTATTACTAGTTTCACGGCTACCGACTGTACTCTTCCGGCAGAGAGTTGCGGTTTTACTTTTTTCCAAAGTACGGGCGAGAGTTCAAAGCCCACGAGGCGGTCTAACACACGACGTGCTTGTTGCGCGTTTACAAGGTCTACATCTAGAGAACGTGGATTTTGTATCGCTTTATCGATCGCTTTTTTAGTAATTTCGTGAAAAACGATACGTTGAATTTTGTTAAGATCCATGTTAGCCGCTTCAATAAGGTGCCAGGATATGGCTTCACCTTCGCGGTCATCATCGGTAGCAAGTAGTATTTTCTCTGCTTGGTCTGCCTCTTTCTTAATATCGGCAATTAATTTTTTCTTATCTGGAAGAATTTCGTAATTTGGGGTAAATTCATCACCAATTTCGATACCTAGTGTTTTAGTGGGGAGGTCTCTCACGTGTCCCTTACTAAACACTACCGAGTACTCTTTTCCAACAAATTTTTCGATAGTTTTTGCTTTAGCTGGAGACTCAACAATGATCAAGTTTTTCATAAAATAGGATTCAGTATAATAAAATGATACAATTTTTAAACTAATAAAAAATTGACCTGCAAGCCATTAGCCACAAATCGCCTTGTTATTTTTCAAGCTACAAACTTAACTATTTTTTTTATTAAATAGGATAAAAAAAAGTGTTGTTTATATTGATTTTTTGTTTACATTTGCCACCTCTAAAAAAGGAGACGCCATGTTGGCGGAATTGGTAGACGCG